>JBKDZK010000101.1:0-1908 GCA_047971205.1 Draconibacterium sp. | reverse complement strand
AAGCAGTTATCGATTTCTTTGACCAGAAACGTTGGGTAGGCCATAAATTAGAAAATATGCTCGCTGATAATTTTCACATTATTAAACCCGATTTTTCGGCTTCCTATTTGTAATGAGTATAGAACATGAACATCCGGAGAAAGCCTTTCAGTTCTTTCAATCGGCATTGCTGAATGTGGAGGCGGATGGTGGAGTGGTGAAAAGAAAGGACAGAATTCTTTTTATTTTCAGAAACGGAAAATGGGATCTGCCAAAAGGGAAGATCGACAAAGGTGAATCTCCAGAGCAGGCTGCGTTGCGCGAAGTGGCAGAAGAATGCGGAATCAGCGGACATGCGATTGTGAAAACTTTGCCTTCGACATTTCATATTTACCAGTCTCCTTACCCGGATACTAAAGGAAAATGGGTTTTTAAGCCGACGCATTGGTTTGAAATGGAATACGACGGAGCAAGCGAGGGGCTGCCGGAAACAGACGAAGGAATCACCGAAGTACGCTGGTTTCATCGCTCGGAGTTGGACGAAGTACTGGCAAATACCTATGAAAATTTAAAGGAGCTGATTCGGATGTATGCTTGATGGTCGATTCTTGCTGCTAGATACTCGATACAGGACAGTCTTTCAAAGCTCGAAGCTTAAAGCTCGGAGCTTTTATTTGTCCCCATTTAAGGGGGACGAGGAATTCCGGTAGCTTCGACGCCGGAATGACGGAGGGGGTGTTTGACTTGATATTATTATCCAAATGCTGGATTCTTGAAGGAGTTTGTGTTACAGGATTGAATCCCGTTAATCAATGATCAGTATTTTACGGACTGCTATGCGCTTAGCGGGTCAAAACCGCTTAGCGCATGAGGCTTGCAGCTTATCTGGATTGACTGCGCTGGCGCATAAAAAGTTCGTTGCGGAGCCATTCTCCAAATTGTTGTTCAAATCCGTCAAGCGGCGTTTTTACATGTTCAAAAACCACTTCGTGTTTTTCTTTCAGCAAAAAACACTGCGGAAACGAACGTATTTTGTAAAGGTCGATAAATTCGTTGTCGGTATCCACTAGTTTTTCAGCAGGTACTTTCTGTTCATTAAAAAACTGGTGGATGCTTTCTGTGCCTGTGTTTCTGAGTATCACATAAATTTCCAGGTGCTTGTTAAACAATTCGTCGATGCGGCTCAGGTATTTTAGTTGTTCCTGGCAAACGCGTGTTTCAACATCGGCAAAAACAATGTATTTGAATTTACCGTGGTCTTTATCGGTGCATTTTTTTTGCCCGTCCAAATCGTTCAGGCAAACAACAGGCGCTTTGCTTCCTGTTGCCATAAAACCAAATTTGTCGAGGATATTTTTAGTGGCAGTTTTTATGATCGAACTACTGTTCTGGACAAAAAGAGGGTTCTTTACCAGTTCTTTGATGGCCGTTTTGCTAAACTCATCCGAATAGTAAGCATCGTGGAGCAGTCTTAGCAAAACCAATTCTGCCATTTTTCCGCTAACCTTGTATTTGTTTTCCACGAAGCTTTTTACGGCAGAAAGGTTCCTGGTTTCCACGGCCTTTTTTATCTCGCCTCCGCGAATGGCCTGCGCCGAAAAACTCAGCTGTCGGTCGAAGGTTTTATTAAACAACTCCATAAAGGCGGGATGTAGCCAGTATTCACTTGTTACTGCATTTAGTTCAGAAGAATAAGCTTCGGGCCGCATCCTGAAAATATCGGACTCAATCAATTTTAGCTTTAGCTTCTTGTGCCAAATCAATGTTTTTGCAGCTGCGTCGGGTACTTTTTTGTCGAGTTCGGTTTTTATCGAATCAAATGCCGCTTTCGACTGCCGGATGTATAGCTGGTTAAAATGTTTGTCGGTGAGGTAGTTAAAGAACTGGTCAAATTCGGAAACTTTATCCGTTAATTCATTTTTGTTTTCG
>JBKDZK010000100.1:0-4456 GCA_047971205.1 Draconibacterium sp. | reverse complement strand
TTCCGTACAAACCCAAAAAGTTCTTCCCGGTTTCGATGAAAGGTGTTCAGCAGGGCGATTTTACCATGGTATTTGGTAACCCCGGAACAACCACCGAATACTGGGCACACCAGGCGGTGGATATTACCATGAATCAGCGGGACCCCGATCGCATCATGCTGCGCGATAAAAAACTGGAGATCATCGGTGCCGATATGGAATCTGATCCGGCCATACGCATTCAGTATGCAGCCAAGTACCAGGGAATCAGCAATGCCTGGAAAAAGTGGCAGGGCGAGATAAAAGGCCTCGAACGTTTGGATGCAGTGAATAAAAAACTGGCTTACGAACAGGACTTTAAAAACTGGGCCGTACAAAACGGAACCTGGGAAAGTACCTACAAACCTGTTTTTGACGAGTTTGAAAAGCAATACGAGGTGTATGCCAAATATGTAAAAGCGAGTGATTACTATTCGGAGGTTGTGCTTCGCGGAGTGGAGGTTTTCCGGCATGCACAGGCGGTAAGTTCCATCATTAATTTTATTGAAGGAAAACAGGATGAAGTGGCAAAAGTAAGGCGTGCAGCTGCGGTAGCCGGTTTGGAAGGTTTCTACAAAAACTTCAACCAGCCGACCGACGAAAAGCTTTTTGTAGAACTGGTGCCCATGCTGGCAGCGGGCTTGTCGGATGAGTTTGTTCCGGCTGAATTAAAGGAAATGGTGCAGAAATACGGTGGCCGTGAACTGGTCGAAAAAGTGTACCGCAAATCGGTTTTGTCCAACCGCGAAAAACTGGAAAAGTTGCTGAGCGATGGTTCCGACAAACAATTGCTGAAATTGCGTAAAGACCCGCTTGTGAATCTGTACAAGCAAATCGATTACATCAACGAAACCGCTGTTAGCCCCAAAGTAAGAGAAGCCAGTGCAGCCATTGATGCAGCCATGAAAATATACATGGCCGGTTTAATGGAGAAGAACGTAGGAAAAGCATTTTACCCGGATGCGAACCTCACGTTACGCGTTGCATACGGAAAAGTGGAAGGTTACGAGCCCGTGGATGGTGTAGAATACAAGTATTACACCACCTTAACCGGCATCATGGAAAAAGACAATCCGGAGATTTACGACTACGATGTGCCGGACCGCTTGAGAGAATTGTACGAAAACAAAGATTTTGGCGCTTACGGAGTTGACGGAACAGTTCCGGTATGTTTTACCGCTTCCAATCACACAACCGGCGGAAACTCGGGAAGCCCGGTGGTAAATGCCAACGGCGAACTGATTGGCGTGAACTTCGACCGTTGCTGGGAAGGAACCATGAGCGATATTATGTACGACCCGGAAGTGTGTCGCAACATTTCGCTCGATATTCGTTACGTTCTGTTTATTGTCGACAAGTTTGCCGGTGCCGGTTATTTGCTCGACGAAATGGATATTGTGAAATAAGCCGTGAGCCGCTGGCTTTGAGCTATTAGCAAAGAAAAGAAGCTGCCCAAAAGTTCTTTTGTGTTAGACTGAACTTACGATTTGTAAGTAACCACCAGGGTTTTCACCCCTAAATCCCCTATAGGGGACTTTAAGCCTCCCCCTTTAGGGGAGGTTTGGAGGGGTACAATGAAAGTCGATCATAAATTGTAAGTTTCTTTTAAAATAATTTGACTTTTTGGGACAGCTTCTTTTTTTTATTTGATTCCAATGGTGTTCTTTCCACGCCAGCAGGAGAGGGGCTCAATGAGAATTCCTTAGCGTTAACAGCTTATTTCTCAGAAATGTCCGAAACCTGATAAAAAGACCTTTGCCATTTTTTTTCAGATAGCCGATTCCTTCAAAAAAAACTGCCACTAAGAGAAGAAAACCGGCCAGGGCCAAAGCAAATTCAGTCTCGTCACTTGCCATCCCGGCTTTTGCAAATAATTGATTGGACAATCCGAAAAAGAGAAGCAAGCAAATTAACAGTATCTTTTTCATTGTACCGATTTTCTGATTACCCGTAAAGTTATTTAAAATTTTCGCCAATCGCATCCAATAGTTAAGCTTTCCGGAATGTGTAACTTGCTGTGAGGGTGTGGTATAAGCTAAAATCTCACACGATAAGGAATAACATGAGTCTTATGGGGTATCCGTTAAATCACGATCTTTTTAGAAATAACAGACACTGTTGAGGTGCAATGGGGCATAATGATGGTGGCGGATTTCGGAGCTCGTTCTTGTCAGTCAGCCGACCGACGGAACTGCGAAACGATCCCGAAGCCTCGGAACGCAGTTGGCGTACCACCAAACCCCGCCCTGCAATAAGTACTGTGCGGTCACAGTTTTTATTTATTTGTTTTTAAAATCAACTCATTATAAAAATCGATTGTCTGTTTTGATGACTTTAAGTTTAAAAAGATGAAATCATTGTTTTCAAACTTAATGTAAACATATGGTCGAATCCCTTTTTTTAGAAACAGTTTCCCTTGGCCATATCCACGAAGTTTAAATGAACCTTTATAACTTCCGGCAAATCCAGACCCTCCAGTCATTAATTCAACACTTGGGTATCTTTGAAGTGTGTCGACCTGAACAATTTCATTTAGTGGATATTCAAATCCAAATTTTCCACTAATCTTGAACTTGTTGTCAACAATTTTTATTGATGGCCTGATAATCATGTTTGTAAATAAAAAAATCGTTAATCCAATTGCAAAAATCAGGATATATCGTTTTGTGATTTTGGCTTTTCTTCGTTGGTTTTCTCGACTAAATGTCAGGTTTTCTGATTCATTCTTGATGTAACAAACTTTCTTTAATCGTAACATGATTATCACAAAAACTAGCACACCAACAAATAATCCCAGCGGCCACCAGCCAGGTAGACTAATTCTTAGAATCAGCAAACAAAGTCCAAAAATTACCAAAGCCCATCCCTGGTAAATTGATGCTTTTCTTAAATTAATTCGTCTATCATCTTCGTAAAATGGTTTAAAAATCACACCAATTAGTCCTATCAAAATTAACAGTCCAAACACAATATATTCAGGTGCAAATTTCATATGTAGCATTATTTTTCAAATTAGCCCAACGGTTGGTAAATGTTGTCGCTGCGGATTTTGGAGCTCGTTCTTGTCAGTCAGCCGACCGACGGAACTGCGAAACGATCCCGAAGCCTCGGAACGCAGTTGGCGTACCACCAAACCCCGCCCTGCAATATGTATTGTATTGTGCACTGGTGTTTTATTATTCAAATTTAACTCCAACTGTCATTGCTACTCGAACTGGTTTTCCCTTTTGTTGTCCTGCTGTCCAACAATTCATAGAGTTTATCAATCTTACAGCTTCTTTGTCCAAATCTTCATTGACACCTCTTACTATTTCTGTTTCTACAACTTTAGCTGATTCATCAATTACAAACTGCAAGTATACTATTCCCTGTATTGTTTTTTTCTTCGCTCTTATTGGATAAAAAAGATTATCTGCTTTATATCTATCAAAAGCCTGTTTATTTAACTCAATAACCTGTCTCTGTAACTTCAGGTATTTTTCTTTCTTATTCTGAGAATTTACAGTCTCATTTAACTGTTTAATCTTCATATCCGGAATTTCCCTGCTTTTCTCCAGCCCATCAACATAATTAAGGAATGGCATTTTTTCAACTATAAAAAACGTCTCTGTTTTTTGAACACCTGGGTTTGGTGATAAACTCTTGAAGATAATACCGTTTATCAGTTTTGATGACTTTTCTATAAAAAACTGATTTGTCAGGATTGGTAGTTTGCTTACCATTCTTTTTAAAATGTATAGTCAGAGTATCTTGACCGTTCGAAGTAACTACTATTGTATAAAGCAAAAAACAAGTTAAAACTATTCTCATGTTTTGGTTTTTAGCTCAATAAATATAAACATAATACTGATACGTGGTCCTCTTTAGTGCTGTTTTTCAGCAGGCTGTTATACCGTTGTAATTTGCTCTGTGGGTGTTCTTCCGATTGAGCGCGGAGTTGTTTTCACTACCTTGTTTTATGTTTTCGCTACTTGTATGGTTATATTCACGGTACTTTTTTATGTTTTCGTCTCCCTCCACCATGTTGTCGCTAATACCTTTTATTTAATCAGCGATTGGCGCTAAAAAATCCCTCCTCAGTAAGTTCCTTGCTGAAGAGGGATGTATAAAATCACAACTTTAATCTACAATGGTGCGTGCCCGTTCGTATTCGCTGTAAAATTTGGTGTTGCAGTGCTGCTGTATTTTGCTCACAGCCCGAAGCTTGTAGTTCAAAGTTTAGTGTTCAATGTTCAGAGTTGCGCTCTTTACTCCATGCCCTGTGCAATTTAACAGTTTTGCAGTTTGACAATTTAGCCCAGCTCGCAGTACTTCCCATTTTTCCCCATTTAGGGGGACGAGGAATTCCGAAGGCTTCGACGAAGGAATGACGGAGGGGGTGAGGAAGGAAGGAGCCGCGTTGCCGTGCAGCTGTATTGCAGTGCTGCTGTGTTGTGCT
>JBKDZK010000099.1:0-12106 GCA_047971205.1 Draconibacterium sp. | reverse complement strand
GGGTTTGGTGATTATGTTGTAAATAACTTACCTCAGCATGATGAGCAGGGAATGTACATTATTGACAGGACGGACGGAAATTTCCACCGGACAGCAGAGGAACTGGCCAACATGCTTTTTGATTTTGTAAATATGACACGGCGCGAAAGAATTGCCCTTCGTTACCGGTGCGAGGAAGCTTCGATGCACTTCGACTGGTCAAATCTGGGAAAATATTACGACGACGCTTATAAACTTGCCCTGCAGCGCTAACAGAATAAAATATGAAGTACGCCCCGATTGGTGTTTTTGATTCAGGATACGGCGGTCTGACGGTTTTAAAAGAACTGGTGGATACGCTGCCTGAGTATGATTTTTTGTACCTGGGAGACAATGCCCGTACACCCTATGGTACCCGTTCGTTTGATGTGGTTTACAAATACACGTTGCAATGTGTGAAATACCTGTTTTCGCAAGGGTGTCCGTTAATTATTATTGCCTGTAACACGGCTTCGGCAAAGGCACTTCGCAACATTCAAATGCTTGATTTACCCACCCTGGCACCCGATAACCGGGTACTGGGAGTAATACGCCCCAGTGTGGAAAAAGTGGCGGAGATTACACAAAACGGACATGTTGGCGTGCTCGGAACAGTGGGGACGGTAAGTTCGGAATCGTATCCCATCGAACTGGAAAAATGGTCGGGTGGAAGAGTGAAGTCAAGCGTACAGGAAGCCTGCCCTATGTGGGTGCCCATTGTGGAGAACAACGAGATTGAAACCGAAGGGGCGGAGTTTTTTGTAAAAAAGAACATCCTGAATATTCTTCAAAAAGATAAAACGATCGATACGCTGATCTTAGGGTGTACGCACTATCCTTTGCTTGAAAATCTGATTCGAAAATATGTTCCGGAACAAATCGAAATATTGAAGCAGGGGCACATTGTGGCAGAAAAGCTGATTGATTACCTGGAGCGGCATCCGGAAATGGAAGTACGCTTGTCGAAAGGAGGAAGTATTGACTACCGAACCACCGAATCGGCCGGCACCTTTGAAAGCAAAGCCTCCCTTTTTATGGGACAGGATGTAAAAGCTTCCACCATCGTTTTACCGTAAGAAAAAAGCCATCCGAAAATCGAATGGCTTTGTATCTTTTAAACTGCAAATTCTGTAATTACCTGTTGCATCTGCCCGTACTGTTCTTCCATGCTTTGCAGGAGTTTGTACTGGGCGCGTGTCCGGATCAGGTTATGCTCGGGCGATTTGGTTTTGTAGTAGTTATCGCCGTCAATATAATCCATCAGGAAACGAAGCACCTGCTCGTACGTGATGTACCTGGCCGAAAAAGCCAGGTATTTCAGTTCTTTCTCTGTTAAGAAAGAGCCGGCTTCTTCGAGGTAGCCTTTGGCAAAAGCCTTGTAGATTTCAAGATCCATCGAAACATTGTCGAGGTTCTCGTCATCTTCCGAACCAGTGTTGGTGTAGAAACGCATGGCATCGCCAAAATCATTCAAAACGGTACTGCTCAGAACGGTGTCGAGGTCGATCACACAAAGAACGTCACCGTTTTTATCAAAAAGAATGTTGTTGATTTTGGTGTCGTTGTGGCTGATACGAGTCGGAATGGTTCCGTCTTCCACCATCTTCCAGAAATTCAGCATTTCTTCTCTCCGATCCTCAATCCACGCAATTTCTTCCGCAACCTGTGCTTTTCTTCCTACCGGATCTTTGCTCAACACTTCGTCCCACTGTTTAAAGCGGTAACGAATGTCGTGAAACCCTGGAAGTATGTTTACCAAAGGTTCATTCAGGTCGGCAACCAGCGACTGGAATTTGCCAATTCCTTTTCCACCGGCGTAAGCCAGTTCCGGAGTTTCGGCAGCATCGTAAGCAATGGTATCATTAATAAACAAGCAAACCGCCCAGTATTCATCTTCTTCGTCCAGAAAATAAAGCTTCCCGTCGGTGGCCGGAATGATGGTCATTGCTTCCCGTAAGGGATCTCCGCCAGCCTGCTCCACTTTCTTTTTGATGTGTAAACAAACTTTTTGGATATTATCCATCATCGCCGGAATAGGCGAGAAGATGTTTTTATTCTTCCGCTGAAGAATGTAATTGGGTGAATCGCCAACGGTTTTGATGATGAAAGTATCGTTGATAAAGCCTTCGCCAAGTGGCTTCACTTCTTCAACCTGTCCTTCCAGTTTGAAATTCCGTACGATTGCGGTTAATTCAATACTCATTAATGATTTCTTTTATTGATTTGTACTATTGTCAGTCAATTACCAGAGTTTCTCAGGATATTCTCCGGCATCGATCAGGTTTCTTATTTTATTAACAACCAATGGTTTGTCTTCCTTGTAAGTGACGCCAAACCAGGGCGAATCAGCTTCCAGCACTTTTACGCTGGCTTCACCGTCGCTAATCAGGTCGAACACCACTGAAGGGATGAACATTTCCGACTTTGGTTTTGAAATTTCTGTTTCGAGGAAATCCACAAACCGTTTTTCAAGTGTTGCAAAAACAGTGGGTTTGAAGCCCCATATATTCATCGAGGCACTTTCGTTGCCCGTGAGTGGTTTTTCCGAACCATCTTCTTCTACCGAGTAGGCTGCCTCTTCTTTTTTGAAAATTTTGGTAGTTTCTACAATTTTAACGAGGTTGCTATTTTTATCCACTTCACATAAACCACGCGAAACCGACCCGTGGTCGGAAAGGGTGTTTCTAAGTTGGTAACCAACCATTGAATATTCAGAATCGTCAGTTGAAGAAGTCAGGAAATCAGCCATTACTTTGTAGGCATTCTTTCCATAGAAGTCATCGGCATTCAGAGCGCAAAAAGGTTCCTTAACAGCGCCTTTTGCTACCAGAATGGCATGGGCTGTTCCCCAGGGTTTTTCGCGGCCTTCGGGCAATGTATAGCCTTCCGGGAGCATGTCTAACTCCTGGTACACATAATCAACCTCGATTTTGCCCGCCAGTTTCTTGTCAAATTTTACTTTGAATGCATCGGCAAAACTTTCCCTGATAATAAAAACGACCTTGCCAAAACCGGCGCGAATAGCATCGTAAATAGTATAATCAATAATAGTTTCCCCGTTTGGCCCAACTGGCTCAACTTGTTTAAGGCCTCCGAAACGGCTGCCCATTCCGGCAGCAAGAATTAATAATGTTGGTTTCATTTTAGTTTGTTATAAGTGATTCATAATCGTATAATCCACATTGTGTATAAACTTCTATGCAAAGTTTAGCTCGAAAGGGATGTATCGGATAAGAATAACACAACTACGAAAGAATAAAAAGTTATCGAAAGTAAAAAATATTTTCGACAGAGATTTTAAAAATATTAAAAAGATTTATTCTCGTTGTGTTATTATTTTTAAATGTAGGTGTATTCAAATGTACTTTCACCTATTTAAACAGGTAGAGTTATTCTTTGTACCAACTGGCATACATACTGTAGGCATTGGCAATTCTGTTTACTTCTCCGTGTAATAGCTCGGGGCTGATGTCTTTTACTTTTTTTGCCGGAATTCCGGCATAAACAGTGCCCGATTCAACAATCGTTCCCTTGGTTACAACCGAACCGGCAGCAACAATCGAGTTGCTTTCAATTACTGCATTGTCAAGAATGACGGCATTCATACCGATCATTACATTATCCTGTAATGTGCATCCGTGTATTATTGCTCCGTGTGCAATGGTCACATTGTTGCCAATACTGGTGGGTGACTTCTGGTAAGTGGCATGGATGGTTGCATTATCCTGAATATTGGTGTTGTTGCCGATTTTTATATAATGAACATCTCCGCGCAAAACGGCATTGTACCAAATACTGCAATTGTCACCTATTTTAACATCACCAATTATGGCAGCTGTTTCTGCTAAAAAACAGTCTTTGCCAAATTTTGGATTTTTTCCTTTTAGTTCTTTAATAAAAGCCATTATCTGTATTGAATTTAAATAGAATACAAAAATACGAAAACCCTAAAACTATCGCATATGTCATCATTCACTTGTTAAATAATGATTACATTTGTTTGTCATTTGATTGATCAACCATCAGCGAAATCGGTTCTGAAATTATGATTTATTAGTTTTAGAGTCGTTTTTTTTATGGAATAAACGAAAGAGTGTTTTTTTAGTGTGTAAATGAAATTATTCCGTTTTTTGACATGACATTTGGTAAGTGTATTTTTAAATGGGAGTTTATATACAAATGAAACATTAGTAATTGGAACAGAGTAAAGAACTAAAAATGAACGAATGTGCTTAGGGCTGGCTAAAATACCCGTTATTTCAGTGCAGTAGAGCAAAATTCCTACACCTTTAATCAAAAGCAATTTTATTAACAATGAAAGAGACCAAAGTAATTGAGCTGGAAGAAGTTGCGATACGGTTTTCTGGAGATTCAGGAGACGGAATGCAGCTTACCGGAACCTTATTTTCAGATGCTACAGCGCTTCTTGGAAATGATATTTCAACATTCCCCGACTATCCGTCGGAAATTCGTGCACCGCAAGGTACTGTAGGCGGTGTTTCCGGATTCCAGGTACAGTTTGGGCACAAACAGATAAATACTCCGGGAGATTATGCACATGTGCTGGTTGCCATGAACCCGGCAGCTGTAAAGGCAAATGCCCGTTTTATGATGCGGGGCGGAACCATTATTTATGACTCTGACGCCTTTAACGAGAAGAACCTGGCAAAGGCCAATTTCAAAACCGATGATCCTTTTGGGGAACTGGGACTGGAAGATTATCCTAAAATTGCGGTTCCAATTACTTCATTGACTCAGGAAGGGCTAAAGGAATTCGGCTTGGATAATAAGAGTATTCTTCGAAGTAAAAATATGTTTGCACTGGGCTTGGTTTGCTGGATGTTTAACCGCCCGCTGGAATTTGTGGATGAATTTATCCGCTCCAAATTCAAGAAAAAACCGGTGGTTGTTGAATCCAATATCAAGGTATTGCACGACGGATACAACTACGGAATGAATATGCAGCATATGACACCTACTTACCTGGTGCATCCTGCAGAAATCGAAAACGGTACTTACCGCAACGTGAACGGAAACCAGGCAACTGCCTGGGGGCTTTTGGCTGCAGCCGAACGTGCGGGTCTGGAACTATTTCTGGGTTCTTATCCTATTACCCCGGCTACTGATATTCTTTCTGCTTTGTCGGAAAGAAAAGATTTAGGCGTTAAAACCTTTCAGGCAGAAGACGAAATTGCCGGGATTGCTTCGGCAATTGGTGCCGCATTTGCAGGCGATTTGGCCGTTACAACCACATCAGGACCGGGTTTGGCTTTGAAATCGGAAGCGATTGGTCTGGCTGTTATGGCAGAACTTCCGCTGGTGATTGTAAATGTTCAGCGCGGTGGTCCATCAACCGGACTTCCTACAAAAACGGAGCAGTCGGATCTTTTGCAGGCACTTTACGGACGCAATGGCGAAAGCCCCGTTGTAGTATTGGCTGCAAGTACGCCTTCTGATTGTTTTTACTATGCCTACATGGCTTCTAAAATAGCTTTGGAGCGTATGGTTCCGGTCATCCTTCTAACCGACGGATTTTTAGGGAACGGAAGCGAACCCTGGAAGATTCCGAGTGTGGCCGAATTGCCAGCCATCACACCTCGTTTGGCTAAAGATGCAGAAGTATTTCAGCCATACAAAAGAGACGAAAAGACACTGGCGCGCGAGTGGGCTTTCCCGGGTATGAAAGGATTTGAACATCGCATTGGAGGACTGGAAAAGAATGTTACCGGTACGGTTAGTCATGATCCTGAAAATCACCAGGTGAACACGGAGATCCGTGAAGAAAAAGTTCAGCGCGTAGTTGAACTGGTTCCTGATCTGGAAGTTTGTGGTGATGAAGAAGGCGAAGTATTGGTAGTGGGCTGGGGTGGTACCTATGGTCACCTGATCAGTACCGTTCGCCAGTTACGTTTGGAAGGAAAAGATGTAAGTATGGCGCATTTCAACTATATCAAACCACTGCCAAAGAATACGGAGGAAGTTTTCAGCCGTTTCAAAAAGATTATCGTTTGCGAGCTTAACATGGGACAATTTGCTGGTTATTTGCGCGATAAAATGCCTGGTTTTAACTACTATCAGGCAAACAAGGTGAAGGGCTTGCCATTTACGGTAAGTGAACTGAAAGAAAGTGTCAACAAATTGCTGGAGGATTAATCATGACTGATCTGAAATACACGATAAAAGATTTTAAAAGCGAAAATGAAATCCGGTGGTGTGCCGGATGTGGTGACTTTGCCATTATAAATGCTGTACAACGTGCAATGGCCGGTTTGGGCATTCCGCGCGAGAAGTTTGCAGTTATTTCGGGTATCGGTTGTTCTTCCCGTTTTCCGTATTATATGAGTACCTATGGTTTTCATACAATTCATGGACGTGCAACAGCTGTTGCTTCGGGGGTAAAAGCTGCCAATCCCGAACTGAGTGTTTGGGTAATGACCGGCGACGGAGACTCGATGGCCATTGGAGGAAACCACTTTATTCACCTGATCCGTCGTAATTTCGATCTGAATGTGGTGGTTTTTAACAACCGCATTTACGGTTTGACAAAAGGACAGTATTCGCCTACTTCGGAGCGTGGTTTTGTAAGTAAAACTTCGCCGTTTGGAACAGTGGAAGATCCGTTTGTTCCCGGACAGCTAGTGATTGGTGCACGCGGAACATTCTTTGGCCGCTCCATCGACGGAAATCTGAAATTAAGCCAGTCGGTTTTAGAAGGAGCTGCTGCTCACAAAGGAACCTCGGTTGTGGAAGTACTGCAAAACTGTGTGATCTTTAACAACGGTATCCATGCAGCCATTACCGATCCGAATCACCGTGCCGACCGTCAGTTGATTCTGGAACATGGCAAGCCAATGCTTTTTGGTGAAGAAAACGACAAAGGGCTGATTTTTGACAAAGGTAAGCTGAAAGTGGTGAAGATAGGTGAAAACGGTGTGAAGGAATCGGATATCCTGGTTCACGATGCCTGTGAAGAAGATCCTACCTTGCATTTGGCACTGATCAACATGAAGTTACCCGATTTTCCGGTGGCTTTTGGTGTAATCAGAAGCGTTTCTGCGCCTGTTTACGACGTGGAAATGAAAGCTCAGATCGAGCAGGTTCAGCAAACCTGTAGAATCAAGAGCGTAGATCAATTGCTACGTTCAGGAAATACCTGGGAGGTAACCGGTAATGAAAACGGTACAGGCTCAGGTCCCAAATGTCAGTAAGAAAGTTTTAAGATGATTATAGAAGGCTCTGTCGTTTGGCAGGGCCTTTTTTACTGCTGCGTTCTTCTACCGCTTATTTCCCTACACAATAGATGTTTTTAACCTCAACCAGTCGTTGAAAAGTTGTTTGCCTGGATCACTTACAAAAGGAAGTTCCTGCGGAAAAGACATGGAAGAGAATAATTGGAGCCATTCAATCCTTTGTTTTTACATCCGATCATGGAGACATGATCTATTCTCACGGAAAGATAAAAAAGCAACAACCGTACGATGAGTCGATAAGAGTTCCCTTTTTGCTGAGGTATCCTGAAATTCACCAAAATGCAAAACTGTTTTAGATGATGAATATTAGATCGAAGCGTTTGTCCGATTATGGTTACATATCAGCAAAACATAAAGCAGACTATGCCGCTGTTATCAGTTGTGGCTGTTACAGCTAGTCTGCTGTTGAATGTACAAATGAATGCTATGCACAGACAGTACAGGACACAAATGTGCTTTAATTATGATTAATTCGGGTATTGTAATAGTTACAGGGTATTCTATGTAAACGGCGACACGGCTCCCGGTGGCCGTTTCAATTTTGTATATACAGAATAGACAGACTATAAAAAGAATAACCAACTAATAATAATATACCATGAAAGCTACTGCGTCAATACTTCTCTTTTTTATAATCGGATCGGCGCTCTTTGTCAGCTGCGAACAGTCTGACAGTGCAGAGCCTGCGAAGGAAATGGAAGCTGTTTTTGTGAATCCACCCGACTCCATTCAAACCAGTTGTTACTGGTACTGGATTTCGGATAATATTTCGAAAGAAGGGGTGGAGAAAGACCTGGAATCGATGAAAGAAGCCGGCATTAACCGGGCATTTATTGGTTACATCGGGCAGGATGATGTGCCTTACGGAAACGTAAAAATATTCAGCGATGAGTGGTGGAACATTCTTCATGCGGCACTGAAAAAAGCGACTGAATTAAACATTGAAATTGGCATTTTCAACTCGCCGGGCTGGAGCCAGTCGGGTGGCCCGTGGGTAGAAGCCAACGAAGCCATGCGCTACCTTGCTACCTCGGAATTGCACGTAAAAGGCCCGCAAAAATTAAGTCAGAAACTGGAAGCTCCGGTTGAACCTTTTCAGGATGTAAAAGTGATTGCCTATCCCGAACCCAAATATTACGGACAGATTTTTGATTCAAAAGTAGGTAGTATCACTTCGCTGCCCAAAGTGGCAGGTTTGTCAAAAATAACCGATAAAAATTCTGCGACTGGAATTAACTTTCCGGGCAACGGCGATTTCATCATCGATTTTGAAGCCGGGGAATCTTTTACGGCGCGCAGCCTTTCGGTAACTTCTACCGAAAATGCGATTAATAACCCGGCTGTTCTTCAGGTAAAGGAAAATGACGGCAACTATCGCACAATTTCCGAATTTAACATCGACCGGTACAATTCAGCGTTAAACGTTGGCTTTAATCCCTATGCACCGGTAGTGGTGTCTTTCCAGCCGGAAACAGCCAGCTCGTTTCGCCTTATCATAAAAAATATAAACCCGGGGATGGGGTTGGCAGAGGTGGAACTTTCTTCTGCTCCGCAGGTAGAACGTTACCCTGAGAAAACATTGGCAAAAATGTACCAGACTCCGCTGCCTTATTGGAAAGAATATCAGTGGCGAGAGCAAGCGGAAGCCAATGACGAAGAGGCGGTAATCGACGCTTCGAAAGTGATCGATCTTACTGCCCAAATGTCGGCTGACGGTACTTTGAGCTGGAAAGTACCCGAAGGAAACTGGGTGATCCTGAGAACAGGAATGACACCAACCGGAGTGACAAATGCTCCTGCATCGCCCGAAGCTACCGGGCTGGAGATCGACAAAATGAGCAAAAAGCATGTGGAGAAACATTTCTACGCTTACATTGGCGAGATACTCAACCGAATTCCGGAGGCTGACAGGAAAACATTTAAAGTGGTCGTTCAGGATAGCTACGAGACCGGGGGACAGAATTTCACCGATGATTTCCTGAACGAATTTCAAGAAAGATATGGTTACGATCCGCTTCCTTTTTTACCGGTTTACAATGGTTTTGTAGTAAACAGTCAGCTGGAATCTGATCGCTTTTTGTGGGATATGCGACGAATGGTGGCTGATAAAGTGGCTTACGATTACGTGGGTGGTTTACGCGATGTAAGTCATAAACACGGCCTGCACACCTGGCTCGAAAACTATGGACACTGGGGATTTCCCGGCGAATTTTTAATGTACGGAGGCCAGTCGGACGAGATTGGCGGAGAGTTTTGGAGCGAAGGAGAACTGGGGGATATCGAAAACCGGGCAGCCACTTCCTGTGGACATATCTACGGGAAAACAAAAATTTCGGCCGAATCTAATACGGTTGCCGGTGGCTCTTTCAGTCGTTACCCTGCCCGATTCAAACAACGCACCGACCGGTTTTTTGCGGAAGGGATCAACAATACGCTTTTGCATGTCTATATTTCGCAACCTTACGAAGATAAATCACCGGGAGTGAATGCCTGGTTTGGAAACGAATTCAACCGGAAAAATACCTGGTATCCGCAACTGGATGTTTTTGTTGGCTACCTGAAACGCTCGAATTACATGCTTCAGCAAGGTTTGAATGTGGCTGATGTTGCTTATTTTATTGGGGAAGATGCCCCGAAAATGACCGGCGTTACTGATCCTGAACTTCCGGTAGGTTACCAGTTCGATTACATGAACGCTGAAGTAATCGAAAAATACATGAGCGTAAAAGACGGTTTGATCACACTGCCGCACGGAACGCAATATCGTATTTTAGTTTTGCCTAGACTGGAAACCATGCGGCCTGAATTATTGGCAAAGATCAGCCAGCTGGTTAACGACGGAGCTGTAGTATTGGGACCGGCTCCCAAGCGTTCACCCAGTCAGCAAAACCAGCCCGAAGCTGATCAGCAGGTGGCGGAAATGGCTGCCGAATTGTGGGGAGATGTGGATGGCGAGAATGTAAAATCGCGCAAAGTGGGCAAGGGGCTCATCATGAGTGGTTTGTCGATGAAAGAGGCATTCGCCCAGATCAACTGTGTCCCCGACTGTAAACTTCCCGAGGATCACAGCATACACTTTGGTCATCGCACTACAAAAGATGCGGAAGTTTATTTTGTAAGCAACCAAACCGGCGAAACCAAACTGGTAACGCCTGAATTTCGGGTAAGCGGTTACCAGCCTGAGCTTTGGGATGCAACGACTGGTTCGGTACGCAAACTTCCGGCTTATGAACAACTGGAAAACACAACTTCGGTTCCTCTAAAACTGGCTCCGTATGAAAGTGTATTTATTGTGTTCCGCCAAAAAGCAGGAAAAGCAAGCGCGCAGGGTGTGGAGGCCAACTATCCGGTGAAAGTTGTTTTGGCAGATTTCGGGCAGGCATGGAAAGTGCAATTCGATGCTTCGCAGCGTGGCCCTGAAGAGCCGGTGATTTTTGATAAACTGCAGGACTGGGCGCAATCTTCCAACGAGCGCATCAAATACTATTCAGGAACGGCTACTTATACACAAAACTTTAACATGGAAGCTTTGCCCGGCGGAGAAAACATTTTGCTTGGGCTGGGCGATTTAACAGCCATGGCAAAAGTGTATGTCAACGATAAATACGCAGGAGGCGTTTGGACACCTCCGTATCAACTCGATATTACGGATTTTGTAACCCAGGGTGAAAACACCCTTCGGATCGAGGTGGTTAACACCTGGGTAAACCGGCTTATCGGTGACCTTAATCTGCCCGAAGACCAACGGGAAACATGGTGCCCGATAAACAGGTATAATGCCAATAGCCCTTTACAGGCCTCCGGTTTGTTTGGGCCGGTTGCTGTTTATGGTATAAAATATTAAGCTGTAAGTAGTAAAACAGAATTTGCCTTTTCTCTGGCAAAGGGAGTGGTGAGTTTGATTTTTAAATGTTTTTTCATGAAAATAATAGGAATCTTATTTTATCTCTTATTCGTACTTAATTTCTGTGCTGGTGCACAAGCCGTTATCCCTCTTTACGAGGGGGCTATTCCGGGAGAAAAACAACACGAGAACAAAGAGCACGATGATAACGGAATCTATTCTTTCGTTTCAAAACCCGATCTGACCATTTATCTTCCGGAAGTTGAAAACAAAGTAAAAACAGCCGTTGTAATTTGTCCCGGAGGTGGTTACCACGCGGTTTGTGCCAGCTATGAAGGGTACAAAATTGCAAAGGAAATGAATAAAAAGGGAGTGGCTGCTTTTGTGCTTAAATACCGTCTGCCCAATGACAATACCTGCGAAAATAAATCGATAGCACCTTTACAGGATGCACAGCAAGCCATTAAGATTGTTCGTGATAACGCTGAAAAATGGGGGATTGATCCCAACCAGATCGGAATTTTGGGTTTTTCAGCCGGAGGGCACCTGGCCGCAACTGCCGGTACCCACTTTTCAAAGAGTTACATTGAAAACGAAAAGGGCACCAGTTTGCGACCTGATTTTATGGTACTTGTTTACCCGGTAATTTCCATGCAGCCGGAATTGACCCACGGAGGTTCGCGTGATAACTTGCTGGGAAAAAAAGCCTCTACTGAATTATTGGAGCTTTTTTCCAACGAAAAACAGGTTACCGAAAATACACCGCGCACATTTACTTAACATAGAACATTAACTTTTACTATATGAACACCAAGGTTTTATTTATTTTATTATTTCTCGGTATTTCGACCGGAGCCTACAGCCAGGTTCCGCCTGTGGTGGAGGCTTCCAACCAGTCGGTTCGCTCAACTGTTTTAACGCAAAAATTTCTAACACCAACACGTATCGTCTGGAAATCGGATGAAACAGGCAAACAGGTATTGAATGCCGAAAG
>JBKDZK010000098.1:0-3437 GCA_047971205.1 Draconibacterium sp. | reverse complement strand
TTTTTCTTTTTCAAGTCAAAATTTTCAGGCATAGCCGTAGCTACGGTTTAAAATTTTGGTGTAGAAAAAGGGAAAAAGAACGAGTGAAAAAACCGAAAAGTTATTTGTTTTGGGTATATATAATTATTTCACTTCAAGAGACAAAGCAAAAGAGTGGTTCTTAACACAGGATCAGAAGTAAAAAGTTTATACGCACAGTACATAAAATGATGTGATCATAAGCACTTCGCTCCTGCGCGAGTCCCCTCGCGCGCTTGTTTGAAAAAGTACTGAAGTAAGAAATCTGCCACACAATAAATCCACGCAATGGGGTAGGTACAAAAGCGAACGAAATGAATACAGAACACATACATCAGCGCCTATTTTGAACACCCAATAGATAACAGTTGAATGTTATGGAACAAAGCATTGATAATCTTTTAAAAGGGTATGAAAATTCGGATAGTTCTCTAAAACTTAGAATTCTTAACGACAATGGAATTGTTTTATCGAAAGAGGAAGCTTTAAGGGAACTGATGCGTTCGGCGGTTGTTAAAAGGTTAACCGGCGATATTGTTGAAAAACCATTGTTTTATGTTTGGCGAATAGTTGCTTTAAGCGAAATTCCTTATTCCATTCAGTTAGAGTATACGCAAAACCTGATCGATAGAATTTACAGGAAGTTGGCAACACCTTACGGCTTTTCTTTAAGCGGAAATGAGAAAATGTTTTTGCCTTGTTACAATGCAATGCTTGTGTCTGCCTTGTCGCGCATAGGCCGGTGTAATGATGCGGAAGTTCAGAAAGCGGTGGATTGGATTATGACCTATCAGCCCATGGAGAGAGGAGTGGAAGTGATGGCTCCAAAACTGGAGTTTAAAAAATATGGCGGCTGCTTTAAAAACACACCTTGTTATATTGGGTTGGCTAAATCGGTTATGGCGCTGCTTGAGTATCGAAAGGCTTGTAAGACCAGTGAGCCGGATGATAAAATCAAAATGGGCATAGACTACCTTTTGACGCATCAGTTGTTTAAGCGTTTAAAAAACGGAGAACCTATAACCAAACGGATTCTGGATATTTCATTTCCCGAGTCATATCATCTGAATATTGTTGAATTGGTGAGAATAATGAAAGAAGCAGCTTGTACCGACAAAGAACAAACAAATGAAGCCGTTTCGTATTTATTAAGTCAACGCCAGAGGGATTCAAAATGGAAAATAAGTTACAGGTATAAAGCGGATGGTTACATTGTTTTTGACCAGGGCTCAAAATCTGGCGACTGGGTTTCGTACATCATCCATAATTCAATAGAAAAACTGATTTAAAGAAGATAATACATAAAAACCAACCGTATGAAACGAATGATGACCACCATTGGATTAATTGTATTCGCCGCAATTTATCTGAAAGCACAAAGCCTTGAATTAGGCGTAAAAACAGGCATAGGCGTGGCCAGCACCCACATTACCCCGCTTCCTGAAAGTGTAAAGCACTCGGATATTTTTTCACCGGTGCTGTCGTATAGTGTAAACGGAAGCCTTTGTTACCAAAGCAAAGGTTGGTTTGGAATTACCGCCGAACCGGGGATCACACAGAAAGGCTGGTTGACGAACAAAGGGGAGGAGCTTGAGAACAAAATACGCTTGCACTACCTTCAACTGCCTGTTTTGGCCGACTTCCATGCGACTGATAAATGGTTTTTTTCCATCGGCCCCGAGCTGAATTACCTGGTAAAGGCAACCAATAAATCGGCGTACGGAACGGAAGACATTACCGACTTAAACCGGAAATTGGAACTGGCGGGGGTGATCGGGTGTGCCTATAAAATGGGACGTAAGCTCGAGATTGGCCTGCGTTACAGCTACGGACTGACGCAAACGTCCGACAAAGTGTTTTGGGCCGGCGAGACGCAGGGCGACAGTCAACGAGAGTTGAAGGATTACAACCAATACTTTCAGATGTATGTGAAAGTGAATCTGAAAGGGCTGCGGTGAGCCAAAGCAGGTTTCAGCACGTGCCCGTACGGATTTACCAACGGGTGATTTTTCTTCACTCGGGTACCAAATAACCGCCCAAAACTACCGGTAAAAGGGCCACTTGTTGTACAACAGGTGGCTTTTTTCGTTGGGCTGGTGCTTGCGGGCATCTATCTGTTTGATGTTCTACAACATCGCAGCAGCAGTGCTTTCTGTAAGATTTTTCGGTATTTCGTGTTGTTCGGATAGCGGATATCAATTATATTTAATGGTAGTAATAATGCATTTTGCAAGGCCTTTTCAATCATGTCTAAAACTTTACGAAATGGAAGATAACGCAGCTCTGAATAATACGAAGCTATTTGAGATAGCCTGGGAGGTTTGTAACCAGGTGGGAGGGATTTATACCGTAATACGTTCCAAAGTCCCGTCGGTAATCAAAAAATGGGGAGTTGACAATTATTTTTTAGTCGGTCCTTATTTTGAGGAGCAGGCAGCTGCTCATTTCGATCCGGCAACCGACTATTCAACACCGATCGGGAAGGCCGTATTGGAGATGCAGTCGAGAGGCTTTGATGTGCATTACGGGAATTGGATTGTTTCGGGGCGCCCGAATGTGGTGTTGTTTAACCCGTATTCGGTGTACGATAAGTTGGGTGAGATCAAGCACTACCTGTTTCAGGACTATCATATTTCGATCCCGGACGGGGATGAGCTGCTGGATAAAGTGGCGGCTTTTGGTTTCCAGGTGAAAGAGTTTTTTCATTTCTTGTGCAACAATGGTTTCTGCGGCACCAATACCATTGCTCATTTTCACGAGTGGATGGCCGGGATTCCGATTCCGGGAATAAGAAAGTCGAACCTGAATATTAAAGTGGTGTTCACCACGCATGCTACTTTGCTGGGGCGTTACCTGGCCATGAATGACCATGAGTTTTACGACCATCTTCCGTTTTACAACTGGGAACAGGAAGCCAATAAATTCAATGTGCGCCCCATAGCCGAAATCGAAAGGGCTTCGGCACATGGTGCCCATGTTTTTACTACAGTGAGTGAAGTCACGGCCCGCGAATGTGTATACTTACTCGGACGCACGCCCGACGAAATATTGCCCAACGGACTAAACATCCAGCGTTTTGAAGTTTTGCATGAGATGCAGAACCAGCATGTGCAGATAAAAGACCGGATTCACGAATTTGTAATGGGGCATTTTTTCCAGAGCTATTCGTTCGACCTCGATAAAACCCTGTACTTTTTTACTTCGGGGCGTTACGAATACCAGAACAAGGGATACGACCTGACACTGGAAGCGCTGGCGCGTCTTAACTGGAAAATGCAACAGGCGGGGTCGGACACGACCGTGGTTTCGTTCTTTATTACCAAGCGGCCGTTCTATTCTTTCAATCCCGAGGTGTTGCAGTCGAAGGCACAGATAGAAGACGTGCACCGCGTAGCCGAAGAGATAAAAGAGCAGGTAGG
>JBKDZK010000097.1:0-4598 GCA_047971205.1 Draconibacterium sp. | reverse complement strand
TTTTTCTTTTTCAAGTCAAAATTTTCAGGCATAGCCGTAGCTACGGTTTAAAATTTTGGTGTAGAAAAAGAGAAAAAGAACGAGTGAAAAAACCGAAAAGTTATTTGTTTTGGGTATATTTACGACCATGAAAAATTTGCTCCTCTTTGTCTGGCTGGTTTTATCCGTTGCCGTTTCTTTTCATGCTTGTTCGCAGCAGGCAAGCATTTCGGAATCAATGATGCTTTTTAAAACGTATCCTTATTCCGATCCCGATCCGGTTGCCAAAATCACGCATTTTTACCCGTATTACCGTTTCGATGGATTCACCAATACACCCCTTGAACAAGAGTGGAAAATTGTTACGCTTGAAAATCCTTACATAAAAGTGTTGGTTGCTCCTGAAATGGGAGGGAAGGCAATATTCTATAATATAAAACAGGAATGCATTCTTGGATGGATGAAAAACCTCGCAGTAAAATGCGGGGTTTTTTGTTGCATGTCGGTCTTGTTTTTCGGAAGATGATTGTCCCGGGAAGTTGATTTTTTGACGCTGCCAAAAACTAAATTTCGGAAGACCGTATTATTCGTTGTAAAAACACACCCATTTGTTTCAAAAAACAGCAAACTTTCACTAACTTTTTTGCAGAATAAAAGACCTTTAAGTATTGTTAATTTATGCTGAATCAGGAAGAAACAGTAGGTGCAAAGCTTTAGCAATTCAATCTAAGATTTATCTTTGTCTTAGGAACCGGAGGAAAGAAACTGACCACTGCCCGTCGAAAAACAGGGTGGTTGCAATCATATAATATTACGTTGAAATCTAAACCGTAACAGTGTTACACTAAAAATTTATCATCTTATGAACAGTATTTTTATTCTAGTACCCATCGCCTCCATTCTGGCGCTGGTGTTTGCCTGGATTTTCTTCAAATCGATGATGAAGAATTCGGAAGGTACCGACCGGATGAAAGAAATTGCCCAGTACGTTCGCGACGGTGCAATGGCTTACCTGAAGCGTCAGTACAAAGTAGTGGGAATCGTATTTGTGGTTCTGTTCATACTACTTTCCATTATGGCTTTTTTCAAAGTTCAAAACCCCTTTGTCCCGATTGCATTTATTACCGGGGGTTTCTTCTCGGGCCTTTGTGGTTTCCTGGGTATGAAAACCGCTACGTTTGCATCGGCACGTACTGCTCACGGAGCTTCGCAGTCGCTCAATAAAGGCTTGCAGGTTGCTTTCCGAAGCGGTGCTGTTATGGGACTCGTAGTGGTGGGTTTTGCACTTCTCGATATTGCTGCCTGGTATTTATTTTTAAGCGAAGTTGTTTTTACCCCGGAGAATATGACCAGTGGTCTGCACTTTTTGGGGCTTGAATTTGTTCATGCCGGAACTACCGAACATCAGAAACTGGTGGAGATTACAACTACCATGCTTACCTTCGGGATGGGGGCTTCTACCCAGGCCCTGTTTGCACGTGTAGGCGGTGGTATTTACACCAAAGCAGCTGATGTGGGAGCTGACCTCGTGGGGAAAGTGGAAGCCGGTATTCCGGAAGACGACCCGCGTAACCCTGCTACCATTGCCGATAACGTGGGTGATAACGTGGGTGATGTGGCCGGTATGGGTGCCGACCTTTACGAATCGTATGCCGGTTCTATCCTGGCAACTGCCGCATTGGGTGCCGCACTTCCCGCCATTGCACTCGAAAAAACAGGCATAAGCGCCATTCAGGCAGTTACTGCTCCAATGATTGTGGCTGCAATGGGTATCATCCTTTCCATTGTCGGAATTTACATGGTACGTACCAAAGAATCGGCTACTCAGAAAAACCTGTTGAATGCCTTGTTGCTGGGAACAGGAGGTAGCTCGTTGCTTATTTTGCTGGCCATGGTGGGTCTGGCTTTCGCAGGCTGGATTACCTGGGGTGTTTTTGGCGCCGTGGTAATTGGTTTGGCTGCCGGTGTTATCATTGGTCAGGCTACCGAATATTATACTTCAGATGAATATGGCCCGACAAAGGGCATTGCCAAACAGGCGCAACAGGGACCTGCCACCACCATTATTGACGGTATTGCTGTGGGAATGGGCTCAACCTGGGTGCCGGTGGTAACCATTGTTCTCGGAATTATGGGGGCTTTCTGGGCTGCCGGAGGTGGCAGTGAGTTTGCAATGGGCGTTTACGGAATCGGTTTTGCTGCCGTGGGTATGCTTTCTACACTGGGAATTACTTTGGCAACCGATGCTTTTGGCCCGATTGCTGACAACGCAGGAGGTAATGCCGAAATGTCTGAACTGCCCAAAGAAGTTCGTGAACGCACCGACGCTCTCGATATGCTGGGTAACACAACCGCTGCAACCGGTAAAGGTTTTGCCATTGGTTCGGCTGCATTGACTGCCATGGCGCTGATTTCGGCTTACATGGAAGAAGTGCGTTTGTGGTTTGGAAAAATTGCCAAAGCAGGTGAAGGCTTTATTACAAAAGGTGAATACATTTTCTACAACGATGTGGCACCGGCCGTTCACGACGGAATGAAAGCGGTGAAAATATCGGCTGCCTCAGTAAAAGATTTTTCGGCAGCATACGACATCACACTGTTTAACCCCTTGTTTCTGGGCGGGCTTTTTCTTGGATCGATGATGGCCTTCCTGTTTAGTGCCATGACAATGAAAGCCGTAGGCCGGGCTGCCGGTGCAATGGTGGAAGAAGTGCGTCGCCAGTTCCGCGAGATCAAAGGTATCCTGGATGGAACCGGAACTCCGGAATATGCAAAGTGTGTGGAAATTTCGACCAAAGGTGCACAGCGCGAAATGTTGGTGCCTTCGTTGGTGGCCATAATCGTGCCGGTAATTGTAGGTGCTGCCATGGGCGTAGCCGGTGTTATTGGTTTGCTGGCAGGTGGTCTTACAGCTGGTTTCACACTGGCCGTATTTATGAACAATGCCGGTGGTGCGTGGGATAATGCCAAGAAATTCATCGAAAAAGGAAACTACGGCGGTAAAGGCAGCGAAGCACACAAAGCAGGTGTTGTAGGTGATACTGTTGGTGCTCCTTTTAAAGATACTTCTGGTCCTTCACTGAACATCCTGATCAAATTAATGACTATGGTTTCAGTGGTAATGGCCGGGTTAACCGTAACATTAAGTTTGTTGTAAAAGCATTTTAAATAACGATAGCAGGAGCCGCTGGTCAAACGATCAGCGGCTCTCTGTTTTTATGGCTGATTGTGAATGTGTTTCAGTGCAGCGACTGGGTGGAAAGGGGGCCTTGGGGAGGGCAGGTTCGCTTATTTTTCAAAACGGGAGTTAATTTTCGTGTAATTCATGAACAAAATATTTGTAATTTAAGTTCCTCTATCAAAAAAGAGTTAAATCAATAAAAACGATACATTATGGCAGATCTATCAACAACCTACATGGGTATTCAGTTAAAAAACCCACTTATTCTCGGAGCATGTAACCTGGTAACAAAACCTGAAGTAATCAAGCAAATTGAAGAAGCCGGAATTGGTGCCATTGTTTACCGCTCGCTTTTTGAAGAGCAGATCCAGCTGGAAGGTCTTCAGATGGACGAGCTGCTTTCGGAATATGAAAACCGCAATGCCGAAATGACAAGTCTTTTCCCGGGGCTCGAACACGCCGGACCTAAAGAACACCTCTACAATGTGGAGAAACTGGTAAAAAGTGTGAACGTTCCGGTTTTCGCAAGCTTAAATGCCATTTATGAACCCACCTGGGTAGAGTATGCCAAAGAGCTGGAGGAAACAGGCGTGGCCGGGCTGGAACTTAACCTGTACGCCGTTCCCGGTTATTTTGAAGTTACCGGCGAGTCGATC
Organism: Draconibacterium sp.; assembly: GCA_047971205.1. Classification (GTDB taxonomy): domain Bacteria; phylum Bacteroidota; class Bacteroidia; order Bacteroidales; family Prolixibacteraceae; genus Draconibacterium. Next base: position 782 of record JBKDZK010000097.1, on the reverse strand, counting down.
GAAGACAAGCAGGTGCAAATTGTAAAGGCAGTAAAAGAGGCAGTAAGTATTCCGGTAAGTGTGAAAATGAGTTTGTTTTACACCAATCCACTGAACTTTATCAAAAAAGTGGATGAAGCGGGTGCCGATGCCTATGTTTTATTCAACCGCTTTTTTCAGCCGGAAGTGGATATCGACAAAGAAGAATATTTCTATCCGTGGGAACTGAGCAACCCAAAAGACCACATGGTGGGGCTGCGTTTTGCCGGTTTGCTGCATGGTAACCTGGAAGGCAGCATTTGTATAAATCGGGGTATTTACGATGCCAACGATGTGATAAAAATGATTTTGGCCGGTGCCGATGTGGTACAAATGGTAAGCACCATTTACCGGAATTCGCCTTCAGTGGTTTCTGATATTCTGATGGACATCAACCGCTGGATGGATGACAAAGGCTACAAATCGCTGGCTGATTTCCGCGGAAAACTGGCCCGCAAGAATATGAAAGATCCGTTTACTTATCAACGCGCGCAGTATGTGGATATCCTGATGCGCTCAGAAGCAATCTTCAAAAAATACCCGATGGTATAACCTTCAGGTTAGTCGTAAAAAATGAAAGGCCGTCAGCGGGAATATCTTTGCTAACGGCCTTTCTTGTTGGGAGGGCATTGGTTCTCTTTTCTGAATTTCAATAAAATAGCCACGGTTGTTGTTGCCACGTGGTTACATATTCTCTCTTTGGAAGTTGCCCCAATCGTTTTTCCACCGGCTTTAAGCAAAACGATGAAATCATCTCCGAATCT
>JBKDZK010000096.1:0-2147 GCA_047971205.1 Draconibacterium sp. | reverse complement strand
GAGCCGATTGGCCGTCAATAAAAGCAACCACCTGCTTGGTAATTTTCTATTTGATAAATTTGGCCGACTGCTCTTCGGCATCGCCGCAAATCTCACCAATTACCAACACGGAATCTGTTTTCGGGTCGTTTTCATACATTTCCAGTAAATCAATAAAATACAAGCCGGAAACAGAATCGCCACCGATTCCCACACAGGTAGTTTGTCCCAGATCATTCTCTGTCAACATGTTTACCACTTCGTAGGTAAGTGTCCCCGAACGCGAAATCAAACCAACATTTCCGGGTTTAAAAATCATTCCCGGAAGGATTCCGATCAAACACTCGCCCGGCGTGATTAATCCCGGACAGTTGGCACCTACCAACCTGGTATCATTTTTCTTTAAAACCGGCATCACCCGGATCATGTCCTGCACCGGCACATGCTCGGTAATACACACCACCAGCTCAATTCCGGCATAGCTCGCTTCCAGGATGGCATCTCCGGCAAAAGGTGCCGGGACAAAAATCACGGAAGCATTGGCTCCGGTGGCTTTCACAGCGTCTTCAACCGTATTGAAAACCGGAATACCTTCCACTTGCTGCCCCGCTTTTCCCGGAGAAATACCACCAACAATGTTGGTACCGTAAGCCTTCATTTTACTGGTATGGAAAGCACCGTCGCGTCCGGTGATTCCCTGCACAATTACTTTGGTATCTTTATTTATAAGAATGCTCATTTCTCTAACTTTTTACTTTCAACGTTTCACTTTTGACTTAGCTCTATCGCTTTCTGAGCGGCTTCACTCATGGTTTTCACCACCGGCAACCCGGTTTTTTCAATAATTTCGAGACCTTCTTTGGCATTGGTTCCCGAAAGGCGAATCACAATCGGAATATCTGTTTTTATCTGATCGAGTGCAGCAACCAGTCCGCGAGCTACATCGTCGCAACGGGTAATTCCGCCAAAAATATTGATCATCACCGATTTTACGTTTTTATCTCCCAGCAGGATGTTCATGGCATCAACCACTTTCTGCGGGTTGGAAGAACCACCAATATCCAGAAAGTTGGCAGGCTCGCCTCCATACAATTTGATCATGTCCATGGTAGCCATTGCCAGTCCGGCGCCATTTACCATACAGCCAATGTTGCCATCCAGTTTAATATACGAAAGTCCTTTTGCGTTGGCTTCCAACTCTTTTTTCTCGTTCTCGTCGGCTTCGCGCATCGCAATAATTTCTTTTTGACGGAACAAGGCATTATCGTCAAAATTCATTTTACCGTCGATCGCCAAAACTTGTTTATCCGGAGTCAGTACCAACGGATTGATTTCAGCCAAAGAAGAATCGGTTTCAACATACAGTTTGTAAAGTTTCACCAGGATTTCGGCTGCCTGACGTACCTGTTTTGGATCGTTAAAAAGCTGCAAAGCCACTTTGCGGGCCTGCCAGTCCATCAGTCCCATGGTTGGGTCGATCGGCATTTTAATGATCTTCTCGGGATTGGTTTTTGCCACTTCCTCAATCTCCACTCCCCCTTCGGAACTGGCCATCAGGGTTACGGCTTTTGCATTCCGGTCGTTGATCAGGCCAACATAAAATTCCTTTTCGATATCCACGGCATCGGCAACCAGTACTTTTTCAACCGTTATGCCTTTGATATCCATTCCCAGTATCAGTTTGGCCTTTTCAATTGCTTCGGCTTTGGTGGTTGCCAGCTTTACACCACCGGCTTTTCCTCTTCCACCGACCAATACCTGGGCTTTAACAACCCTCAGTTTGTCTTTGTCCGAAACATTCTTTTTTACTACATCTACCGAATGGCACAACTCTCCTTCAGTCACAGTAATCCCGTACTTCCTGAATAAATCCCGGGCTTGATATTAATGAATGTTCATGTGTTTAAATTGTTTTTCGCCGAATTATGAAAGCAAACCACAAGAACCTGCGCGATGCGGTTTTTACTAAAGGTCAGTTTAATCGTTCATTTTCGGCCTGTTACGGTTGAAAATATTATCGTTAAATTTATCAATTATTTAACCCTCTAACGACCAAATTGTTTTCTTTTTTTTATGACCTATAACACATTTCCTGAGTAACTTTTATCACATGTTTTAAAAATATTCCGGAAGAGCGGTGTCTGGCTGGCTGACTTCCGAATTTTCGT
>JBKDZK010000095.1:0-4960 GCA_047971205.1 Draconibacterium sp. | reverse complement strand
ACTAAAAAAGAAAGTATAGCATATTCATTATTTGGACAATGGAGCATACCCCACTTAATGGGCAAGTGGGAGTCATTTAAACAGATTAGTGACTACTATGAAAAACATGAATTTAATTATTTTTTAATTGAAGATAATGGTGTGGTTAATTATTTAGAATACCGTGAAAACTTAAAAACAGAATCATTATCCTTTAATCAACCTGAATACTGGGATGTATTAAAACTTGCCAATAATCAAGTAATAAGCTTAAAAAAACTACACGAAAAACTAATCCTGAAACATAAGAAGATAAGCCTTGATAAACTGACAAAAATTGTAAATGAATTAAAAGAAAGCTATTTGTTGTACGCCTCAAAAGATTATCACAAGCTAGTATCAATTATTGATACAGACAGGCTCTAATTAAAAAATATCACACATGAAACACTTTGTGTTATTTATATTAATCGCAAGCTCTTACGGTGGATTTGCACAGGTTAAGGGAAAAATCATAAGTAAAGAAGACGGTACTCCGGTTGGGTTTGCCAATGTTAGTGTAGAAAAAACTACAGTGGGAGTTATGAGCAACAACGAGGGTGAATTTTCACTGCTTATTCCTAAGGAGCATTATGACAAAAAAATCATTATGTCGTGCATGGGATTTATTCCCGATACTATTTTCCCTCCATATTCCAGAGAGGAACTTACTGTAAGTTTAGGCAAAGATGTTTTTCAGTTGGAAGAAGTCACGGTAAAGCCTGTTAATCCTTTAGAAATTCTTCGTAGTGCATTCCAGAAAATTCCTGATAATTACTTTTTAACTCCAACATACCTTAATGCATATTACCGCGAAACAGTGAGTGCAGATAGTGCCTTTGTAAAATATGCAGATGCTGCCTGTCAACTCTATTATTGCGGATATAGTACCCCTTACAATAAATCAATAGCTTCCAAGAAATACTATAAAATTAATTTTTCGACCTGGAATAATACTTCTCCATTTCCACAAGCTGCACTATCGGCTCCCCATCAAAATGATGCTGTAAAAATAATTGAAGCAAGAAAAAGCAATAATCTGGAAACTTTTTCCAATCGTTGGGGATTCGAGGAAAGCTTAAAACGATTTGATATTGGTGGCGGTCCGCTACACGTTACTTCTGCAGATGTTGTAAAACTTAAAACGGCAATGTTGGATACTACTTCTTGGAAATATTACCAGTTTAAATTTGCAGGAACCCTAAAAGGGCAAGAAGTGGATGTATTGAAATTCTATCCCAAAGGAAAAAATAAAATTGCGAAATGGCAAGGCTCAATTTATATAGATAAAAAAAGCGGTGCATTTGTTGAGTTTGATTTTTCAATAAGTCCGAAACATTTAAAATATATTGTTGCCGAAGTTGAACAAACTGTAAAATTAAAAAGAAGAGAGAAAAAGCAGGTAAAAGAAGCATACATACGGCGTCTTACCAAAACCACGAACCAACGAATAAGGCTAAAGTATTCTCAACTTGGCTGTAAATGGCACCTTTCCTATGCAAGGTTAGAAAATACATATATGAATAAGGGAAAAGCGTTTGATGACATTCACTATAAAACATTCACTGAACTGTATGTGAATGAAGTTCAAGTTAATAATGTCTTTCCTTTTACAGAAGAAGCGTTTACCACAATACAAACCAATTATTTATTTCAAACAAAATTTAAATACACCCCATCATTCTGGAAAAACTACAATTTTCCAATTCCAAACAAACTGTTAAAAGCTGCGCTTTTGGATTTGGAAAAAGATGAAACTCTGGAAAATCAGTTTAGCAATTAGTTAGTAGTCAGATTGGCAACGAACAAAACAAAAATATATCGCGATATGAATACCAGACAAACAATTATAATCGGCTTAGTTCTTTTTTGCTTTCAAAGTGTATTAATAGCTCAAGAAATAAAACTGCCCTTAGAAGTAAAATCCGGACATTTGTTTTCGCACTGGAAACTGAACGATTCAATACAAACAAAAGTAATGTTGGAAACAGGCTTTCCTAAAGTTGTAATCAGCGAAAGTTATGCACTTAAACATCTAAAAGAATTTGTGAAACTTGAAGTTGCTCCCGAAAATACAGCAATAGGATTATGGGGAAAAACAAATGAAACCAAAGTGTCATATTTAATAAAAGACACGATACGATTTAACGGGCAAAATATATTTATAGATGCTTTAGTTGCCGATGTAAAATCCTGGAAAGACCGGGATATCGTTTTCCCTTTAAAGGACTTGCCGGGTATTACCGAAATTAATATCAATAACAAGTACATACTTATAAATAAAAGCCCAGAGAGACTAGATAAGAACTATGAAGCATTTGATGTTGAGTTCGATAAAAATGTTAAAGGCCTATTTTTAAAAAGTACTTTAACTGTTTACGATTCGTTGAAAACAGAGGAAAAGCTCACAGGTAACTTCCTCCTGGATTTAGGTGCACCAAACGCCATATTTGTAAATAGAGATTTAGCAGCGGTTGAAGAATTTGTAACCCTCTCAGACAGAATGCTGCTAAAAGATACAACTAAATTTAAGCCAAACCCCCACATAAAGTTGGCAATTATAATGCCCGATGAATTTCAGATAGAAAACACATTTTGTAAAGGAGAATTTATTGTAGCTATGAAAATGCTGGGTAGAAACTCTCAAAAATATTCAGGCATAATAGGAAATCGTTTTTTCTCACATTTTACAGTTGCTTTTGATTTTATAAATAACAAGCTATATATGAAACCAATTTCAGATAAAGTTGAAATTAAACAAATCCCGAGCCCTTAACATTTTGTAAATGCCATAGGCGAGTCAGAGGGCGTTTAGATTCTTGAAACATGCACAAATATTGTGGTACAGTGAAAAGAAAATTTTGTGCAATAGACTACGCCACTTGCTGCTAGATAAATCCAAAAACTTTGAATTATGAAAATAAAACTTATAGCTTCAATTGTTTGCTTTTTAGCAATATGCTCGATGAGTATTAAAGCTCAGGAAGCAACTCTCATTAATGTTTCTGGTATTGTTACCGATACTTTGATAAAGCCTGTAGAATATGCTACAATTCAGCTTTTCTCCACAACTGATAGCACTAAATCTTATGGTGCAATTTCAACAATGGAAGGAACATATACGATTAAAAATGTTGCTTTGGATAGTTACCTGCTTAAGGTAAGTTCAATAGGGTATCAAACTTTCGAGAAAAACGTTGAAATTAAAACCCGTAAGAAGACATTTTCTCTGGGGCTGATTCGTTTGAAGCAGAGCAATTACAAACTTGAAGGAGTTGAAGTTACCGCTTCCAGAACGGGTATTAATGAAAGAGCTGATAAAATTGTTTTCGTTCCGGATTCAATGTCTTTAAGGACTGCAAAAACGGGTATAGATGTCCTTAATAAAATTCCCGAAATAAAAGTTGATAAAAGAAATCAGGCAGTAAGCGTGCTCGGAAATAAGAATGTATTAGTGCTGATTAATGGAGCCGATAACGACAGAAGTATTGTATCAATACATCCTGATGATATAGAAAAGGTTGAAGTGATTACTCATCCATCGGTAAAATACCGTTCTGATGTGGCTAGTGTAGTAAATATAGTTTTAAAGGGACATAAAGAACAGGGCTTTTCTTTTAACAGTAACCTTTATTACGGGCTAAATCATCAAAATCATGTAGGTAATTTTCAGTTAGACTACAACATAGGAAAATGGCACTTCTTTGCTTCTTTTGCAGGTAATAAAAAGGAGACAATTAGCATTGATTCAACCCATAGAGCAGATATCTATGAAGGTAATGAAGATGAGTATTTGTCTTACCCTATTACTGATAATATCGCAGATGCAGGCTTTTATAAGTTTCAGTATGGTTTTGATTATGAGATTAATAAAAACAACCTGCTAAGCTTTACGTCAAGAATCAACCAATTTGATATAGAGTCATTCAGAAATATGGGCACTACATCCCTTTCCAATGATGTCAAAACCAAGTATTCACAACTATCATCAGTTTTCGAATCAGAAAAAACAGACCAGAATTACTCCTTGTATTATCTGCATAAGTTTAAAAATGAAAATGAAAAACTGGAAATTAACATGAACTACTTTAATCTTCATAAAAACTCTGAACACTTTGTGAATGATAGTTCTGTTTATTATCCTTCCCGGGATATTACAAATACCGACAGGGTTATCCTGAAAAAGTCCAAACAAAACAGCCTTAATGCCCGACTTGATTATAGTCTGCCCCTGAGCAAGGCATTTACCTTTGAAAGCGGTTATCAGTTTTATCATAGAAAAGTTAGCGACAAAGCTGATGCAACAGGCGCTGAAAATAACAATATTTCCTATACTGACTTTAGGCACTCTCTATATGTAAATGGCTCTTATAAGCTTGGGAAAATTAATGTTCAGGCAGGGGCACGGGTTGAAAATTTTAACACAGAATTTGACGAAGTACAAAACAATCAAACAAAGTTTTTGCCCTATGGAGCAGTCTTTTATCAACCACATGCAAATCACTCATTAAAGCTCACCTATCGTAAATCGCTTACTTATCCAGTGTATTCATATCTTAACCCGTTTAGATATTACTCTTCCGATTCGCTAAGCTATTTCTCAGGCAACCCCTATCTAAAACCGGAGAAGAACAATAGTTTTAACTTAAAATACTCGTTCAAGAAAAAAAGCCATTATGCGTCACTTAATCTATTTTACAACCATCTGAACGACCTGATTTCACAAAAAGCCACCCTGCAAAAGCAGGTAGTTGCATATAGGTATGACAATGTAGGAAAAGCACGTCAATACGGTGGTGTACTTTCTCTCTCATCCATATTATTTGACTGGGTTGAAGTAGAGATGTTACTCAAAGGAAATTACACTGATTTCCTGAATAATGATTCGCACAGCGGATATTCTTATTCAGCAGAATGTGGCATCTATACTCCTTTGGTTTGG
>JBKDZK010000094.1:0-3145 GCA_047971205.1 Draconibacterium sp. | reverse complement strand
GCCAACCAAAAAGCAGCGTTTGCCCGAATGCTTGCAGGTATGCGTAACATAGCCACTTAGGTCAATTTCTTTATCTACAAACTCGGGGGCAAGCTCTATAACTTTATCCACCGGAATTTCTGTAATTTCCACAATTTCAGCCTTGTTTTCGGCTTCCTGAACTTTTTTGCCCGTATTGTTGCAGGCTGTAAAAGCAATTAGCATAGTAGCTAATGCACTAATAAATATTTGCTTCATTTTATTAAACTGAATAGGTATATACAACTAACTATCTCTTTGTCTGCAATTTAATTCTTCATATTTTTAGTACCCCGGATTTTGCGACAAATTCTCGTTAATATCCCTTTCTCCTTGCGGTATAGGATAAAGTAACTGGTTTGTGCTGTTTACACCTGGTAATGTTTCAATAGCTACACCAAAACGTATTAAATCGTACCAGCGAAAACCCTCAACTGCCAATTCTACACGCCGTTCGTGTAGCAACATCGTCAAAAATTCATCCTCATTGCCCGGAGATATAGCTTCAAGTCCGCGGTGTTCCCTGAGGGTATTCAGATAGCTTGTACCCTGAGGAAAACCTTCGGCCTCGGCGGCTATCAAATACAATTCTGCAATCCTTGCCACAGGCCAATTATCGGTTCCTGCCCCCGAATTCGGAAATTTACCACAAACATCCTGTCCGCGATATGAAGTTACGGTTACCGATTTCCGTTCATCACCCTCCTCAAAGGCATTTATAAGACTTGGATCCAGTACCAGTTCCAGTCGGTTTACTAACCAATAAGCGAAGTATGCAGGATCATTAGTGGTGTTTCTCCATTGTAGTAAATATTCACTTGACGTGCCAGAACCGTCAAAAATCGTTGCATAATTATCGAGAGTAAAAGTACCGTCCGCAATAAGTTCCTTGGCCAATGGCAATGCATCCGTACTTTTCCCCTGATAAATGTAAGCCCTGGCAAGCATAGCTTTAGCCGAAGGTTTAGAAACTGTATATGATGAGCTAAAATCTGGGGCATGACCAGCGGAAAAGTGTAAGTCGGTTTCAATTTGCTCCCAAATGCTGCTCGCCGATGTACGTTCGGGCAAAGTTTCCTGATCGTTTTCAAGCACAAGCGGCACATCGCCCCAGCGGGTAACGAGGTAAAAGTAACACCATGCCCTTAAAAACCTCGCTTCGGCCAGTATTTCATTTTTACGGGACGCCGGGGTAAAGGTACTTTCATCAACATCTGCAATTGCTGAAATAAGGTTGTTGGTTCGTCCAATGTTTACATAGTAACCGCTCCACCAACGGCTTATCATCGAGTTATTGGTTTGAATGTTGTTGTTATCGATTTCCTGATGTTGTGTAAAGTACCTTTTCCATACCAGATTATCGGCAGAATTATCATCGGTGAGGTAGGATAAATAAAAATGTGCATATCCTCCCCCCTGAACACCATCGTAACATCCGGTTAATAACGCTTCCGCATCATCAGCAGTAACAGCATCGGGCGATAAAGAAGACCGGGGAGTTATATCCAGTTCTCCTGAACATGAACATACTGTAATAAATACCGCCAAAATATATACGAATTGTTTGTGTATGTTTGATCTATTTTTCATGATTGTTTTGTTGAGTATTTTCTAACGATTAATGGTTTAAAATGCAATGGTTGCTCCAATTAAAAACGTTCTTAATTGGGGTATTGCAGCAATATCGCTTCCCGAATTCCGAACCCCACCCCTTTGAAAAGAGTTTACCTCGGGGTCGAAACCGCTATACGAATTAATGCTGTGAAGGTTTTCGACAGTACCATACACTCTGATCTTGTCGAAAACATTATCCAAAATTTGAGACGGAAGCGTATAACCAAGCGTGAGGGACTTAAAGCGGAAATAAGAAGCATTTTCGAGAAAACGTGTAGATACCTGCGTATTGTAAACCCCTTGCGAACCATAAATTGCCCTTGGGGTATCATTACTTGTACCTTCACCAGTCCATCGGTCTTCGTATTCCTGTAACGAATTGGTATTCAAAGAATAGCCCAGATTTCCAGCACCATCTCCCTGGCGCCACATGGCATAAATTTTACTTCCGTAAGAAAATTCACAAAACAAATTAAGATCAAACCCTCTGTATTTCAGAGTGTTTTCTAAACCTCCAAAAACCTTAGGATAAGGTGTACCCACAAACTGGCGGTCGTCTTGATTGATAATTCCGTCGGGGTTAAAATCTTCATATTTCATATCACCGGGTTTTACACCTGAATCTTTTAACAATTGTGGAATTTCATCTTCATTTTGATAAACTCCAAGGGCTTTAATCATATAAAACGAAGCGAAGGGATGCCCCTCTTCTACTCTTCCGGCAAAACCTGCGGAAAAGGGTTCATTGTTGTAGAGTTCCAAAACTTCGTTATCGAGGGTGGCAATATTAAAGTTGGTTTCCCAACGAAACCTGCCGATAAGGTTTTTTGAATTTACCGAGAACTCGAAACCTTTGTTCCTGATGGAGCCAACATTATCGTACACTGACGTATAACCAAGCGAAGAAGAAACATTTTTGGTAACCAACAGGTCATCGGTGGTATTGTTGTAATACTCAGCAAACATTTCAAGTCTGTTGTTCAATAAGTTCAAATCAATTCCTAAATTGAACTGTTTGTTTTTTTCCCATGTAAGGTCAGGATTTCCAACCGATGAAGACTGAGGAGAGATGCCGGGTGTATCGTTGTAATCGCTGCCCGAAGATATTAACACTCGCGAAGCAAAATTGCCTATGCCTTCCTGATTACCTGTTAAACCATAACTTAAGCGTAGTTTTAAAAAATTTATAAGTTTGTTCTCAGGGAAAAAACCTTCTTTTGATATGACCCAACCAACGGAGCCTGCCGGGAAATACCCCCATTTATTGTCGCCGCTAAATTTTGAAGAGCCATCGCCCCTGAATGAAACTGAAAATAGATATTTATCGAGATAATCCATATTTACCCTTCCAAAATACGATTCAAGTGCATTTTTCGTCCAGGAAGTGGAACCTCTTGTGATTAAGGCTGCAGAATTGAGGTAAGTTAACGATGACGAAGGAAAGTTTTCGCCTACAACATAAGCCGTTTCTACTGTAGTGTTCTGAAAGCTGTAACCAAGCAGGGCATCCATA
>JBKDZK010000093.1:0-3349 GCA_047971205.1 Draconibacterium sp. | reverse complement strand
CCGGTGCGGGTTGCATGTTTTCTTATACAACACCCGGTAAAAGTGCCGGGAACATTGATGAATAAACAATTATAGACAAATGAAACAGATTACAGTAAGAGGGGAAAAAATATTGAATGTGCCCAATTTTATCAGTCTTTACCGGCTGCTGGCCTTTCCCCTGATATTTTATTTTGCCCTTACCGGACAGGAAAACTACTATGTAATTTTCTTGTGTATTAGCCTGGTGAGCGATGTACTGGATGGAAATATTGCCCGCATGTTTAAGTTGCAGACCAACTTTGGCGCAGCACTTGACAACCTGGCAGACATATGTACTTATGCCATGGCATTGCTTGGTTTGTTTGTTTTTAAATGGACCGAAATTGAGCCGCATGCCTGGATATTGTATTTATTCCTGACGGTTTTTGTACTTAGCTACATTGTTTCGTTTTACCGCTTTGGTAAAATACCGGGCTTGCATTTATACTCGGCTGTTTCGGCCGGATACGTTCAAAGTATATTCTTTTTTGTACTCTTCGTTTTTGGGTTTTATACCTGGATGTACTACCTGGCAGTAGGTTGGGGAGTGATCGCTTACATCGAAAAGATTTTTGTATTGCTTCGGCTCGATGATATCCGGATTGGAGTAAAAGGATTGTACTGGATCATTCAGAGTGAGAAAAGGCAGCCGATAAATTAACCAAAATGTTGAGGAGGATATTTACAACTGCCGCACTTCTGGTTGTGGTAAGTTGGTTGGGTACCGCTCAGGAGGTTACCGGAGTTGTGCAGGACATGGATACAAAAGAAGCCATCCCGTTCGCCAATATCTGGATAAAAGGGACTATGAAGGGGACCCAGTCAAACGTTGACGGCTATTTTGTGTTAAAAAAAACACAGGGAGACACGTTGGCTGTTTCTTCGGTGGGCTATGTTCAGCAGGAATTTGTGTTGAATGGCAAAGATGAACAACTCAAGGTCGAATTAAAAAAGGAGGTTCAGAAAATTGAAGAGGTTACCATCAAGTCTGATATTCCTTTTGCCCGGGTGGTGTTCAATCTAATCCAGAAACACAAGAAAGAAAATCGCGAAAAGCTGGAGCAGGTGCGCGATTACAAGCAACTCGAAAACACTACGGTTTACTTTGCGGTAGATACCACTGCAAAAATCAATCGGTTTTTTGACAACATGGAGGAGGTGACCATGGAAATGGAAGGGCAGAGTCTGCGGTTGTCTCCGATTTACCTGCTTGAAGAAGCTGAGCAGGGTTCAGCCGATTCCATGAGCGTGGTTTACAGTAAAAAAGACGGCATATTTCCGCGTTTAAACCCGGCCATCGAAAGTCTGCTTCTCGACAATGTGGTGGTGGACCTCGATTTTTACAAAGAACAGATTCGTATTCTCGATCGCGGCTTTATTTCGCCCATTGCCGGATCAGCCTGGATGTACTACAACATCTACTTCAACGACAGTGTGTACGAAGGCGACCACACGTACTACCACATGACGTATTCTCCCAGGAACCCGCTTAATCCCTTGTTTTCGGGGAGTTTTTTGGTGGATAGTGAAACATTCGCATTAAAAAGCATTGAAGCTTACATTTCGGGGAAAGCCAACCTGAACTTTGTAAACGGATTCAGAGGCACCGTAACGTACAAAACATTGCCCGACGGAGGCTATTTTTACGATGCACAGAACATTGGCATCAATTTGTCGATACGCCTGAACAAGGACTCGGCCTCGTATAGCTCGAGACGTATGGACCAGATTGCCAGTGGTAACTGGCTGATCAATAAAACCACACAATACTCCAATGCCGACAGGCTAAGCACAATAAAACCAGGCGACTGGAAAAATCAGCCCGAATTTTCAGTCGAACACCTGGGAGAGGAAACCTATTTTACCGTAAACAAGCTGAAAGAGCAGAAGGTGGTAAAAGGGATCGACAAGGTAGGAGGAATGGCGCTTACCAGTTTCTACAATGCCGGAAAACTCGATGTGGGGCCGGTGTTTGATATTTACACGACCAACCGCATTGAGGGAACACGACTGACAGTGCCCCTGCGAACCAGCGAACAGATGTTTAAACGTTTTTCGGTGGGTGGGTTCCTCGGGTACGGCTCCACCAGTAAAGAGTTTAAGTACGGAGGAAACTTAATCTACCAACCCGGTGCTACCGATAAATTTTTGTTGCGTTTCAGGTATTACAACGATTACAACCTCATTTCGCAGGACAAGTTCTTGCGTTTCATAAAGAATAATCCCAACAATAAGGGAAATGCCAACTTTATTGCATCCTTTACTACGCGCGAGAAAAATCCCTTCTTGAAAGAGGAGCAATATGTGGAATTTCGGGTGGATTATAATGGTGAAAAAGACGTGCACCTGGAAGCTTCTCCTTATATTCTCTGGAACAGGAGTACGCCGTATGTGAATTTTGTAAGAGATGATGTGTCGCACCCGAAGTACACAAACTATGGGGTTTTGTTTGATTTGCGCCTGGCTTTTCGTCAGCATTACGACAAGTTTTTCTTCGAGCGCGTGTATTACATCAACCCGGTGCCGGTGATCAACTTAAGCTGGGATGTGGGTACAACCACCATTCCGGGCGTTAACCGAAATGACCTGGGGTATTATTCGCATTTGCACGGCTCTGTCTCGGGGCGCCTGCTCTTGGGGCAACTTTTTATCAATTATATGCTGAACGGCGGCTACCTGTTTGGCGATGCCCCTTACGATCTGCTCGATCAACCGGTGGGATCTATGTCGCTCGGATTTGCCAAGTACAGGTTTAACCTCTTGCATCATGCGTCGTTTGCCCACAATACCTACACCAACCTGCATGCCCATTTAAACGGTGGTGGTTTTATTTTGAACAAGATACCCTTGATCCGGTCGTTCAAATTGCGTGAAATTGTTTCGATAAAGGCCCATTACGGGAACCTGACCAAAGGATACAAACCAATTTTTGATTTGCCTGGCTTTTACGACAACAGCAAAAACGTGCCTTATGCCGAAATCGGATTTGGGGTAACCAATGTGTTTAAAGTGCTTCGCGTAGAATACGTAAGACATTTGGGCGGTACATACCGCAATGCCCGTTTCACCGACAAAAACGGAATCTTCTTTCGGACTGAAATGAGTTTCTAGATTTTTTAAAGATACAGCTGCAACCCGAAGCAAAACCTGCTTTTGGTTGCAGTTTTCTTTTGAATCTAATAATTCCCCTTGGCTATGCCATGGGGGTCCGCTTTTTCTCCCTCATTGAGGGGAGATGTCAGCCTCTATGGCTGACAGAGGGGTGAAATAAAGAAAATTCGGTTTTCAGCGATTTAGCTGAAATGAAGTTGGCGTAATACTCCTTGGC
>JBKDZK010000092.1:0-2686 GCA_047971205.1 Draconibacterium sp. | reverse complement strand
GGCAAAGAAAAACACAAGGTTCAAACTGCAGAGTTAAACTAATTTGGCCGCATTTGACCCATTTTTGCCCACAAACCGGAGTATCGCCGGCCCAAAAAATTCAAATTAGATTTTTAAGTATAATGTTTCGCGAATTCAAGTGACCGCAAAAAACTGTGGAATGGAATAGCTATGCCTTTTAGCATAAATCATCAAAACTCAAATTCTAAAATTTGTTCTCACCGAATTACTGAGAAGTTACCATATGGGGTAATTTTTTTGTATCTTTGTAATAATGAGAATTATCAAAGAAAGAACTCTAACGGATTATTGCAAATCAAGTAAATATAAAAATGCGGAAGAATCTTTGAAGGCATGGATTTACGAGGTTAAATTTTCTGTTTGGGATAATGCAAATGAGCTAAAGGCAAAATATCGGAACGCCAGCATTATAAGTTCTAAGCGGGTTGTGTTTAATATAAAAGGAAATGATTATAGGTTGATTGTGGATATTGAATATAAACTCAAGATTGTTTTTATTGTGTGGTTTGGTACACATAAAGAATATGACAAAATTGATGCAAAAACAGTAAGTTATGAAAACTAAAATATTAAAAACAGAGGAAGAATATAATAAAGCATGTGAAAGAATTTATTCACTTATTAATGCTTCTGAGGATGCAGTCGAACCAAACAGCCCGGAAGGTGAAGAATTGGAGTTGCTTTCATTATTGGTTGAGAAATACGAGCATGAAAATCATCAGATGGACGCTCCATCGCCTATAGAAGCTATTAAGTTCAGAATGGAGCAAATGAACTTGAAACAAATGGATGTGGCTCCACTTTTTGGAGGGAAAACAAGAGTCTCTGAAGTATTAAATGGAAAACGAAATTTAACTCTGAAGATGATAACCTTATTGAATAGATACCTTGGTATTCCTTTGGAATCTTTAATGAGCGGGAATAAAGAAATCAAGTTGGATGATGATAAGAAGCAAAAATTACTGCATATATCTTCCATTAGGGAATATTTGAGCTCAGGAAGAGCGGCGGTAATTTAATTTAAATATTAGTGTGAAATATAAAACGAGATAGTAACGAATATTCGGAGAGAGACCCATAGGAGACCTAAAGATTTTAGTGTTTTTAAAATATTGGTAATCAGCTCAGTATGGAGGAGGTTCTGCCCCCAGCTGAGTCACTCACCTAAAACGACAAGTTTTAGTCAAATTATGAAAATCCGTGTAAATCAAGAGTTTGCACGGATTTTTTATTTCCATGTATTGCAAAAACGACAGTCGATGACCATTAACCGGCAGGATAAATCCACTTTTATTAACACTCAAATGGATACCTTAATTGCGGCATCGAAAATCAGTAACCTTACATTTGATAAAATAATAGCCTTCGTCCGACACCGACATCAAGTCGAATCTCAAAATCTTATTAGCAAATTAAATTGGCATCAAAAAGTCGTTTCACAACTTTCAACTGGCATTCATTCAATTGTGCAGAATAACGATCAAAAAACTTTATTTTCTCAACCAAGAAGTCAATACGTTTAAGGGTATGTTCCTGAGCTTCTAAAATTGTATTCCCAAAATACAAAAGCCAATCTGTTATCTCAAGTGTAGTATTACTCTTTTCGAGCATAGTGTAATAATCCTTCTTACTGGCTTCAATAGTGGAGGACAAGGATATCAGTGAAGGTCGTGAGACACTCTGCGCTAACGATTTTTCAGAAATTGCCCTCCCTATACGTCCGTTACTATCTTCAAATGGATGGATACTTACAAAATACAAGTGTGCAATTCCGGCCTTAGCTAAAGGCATCATTTTTGATTTAACCTCGGATCCATGCACACGATTAAACCAGGTTACAAATTTTTCCATTTCAACCGGTACTATTTTCGAAGGTGGAGCCTCAAAGTGAACCTTCTGAAGGTCGAACTTTCCCGATACAACCTGCATCGGATCTTCATGTGTTCGATAAGAACCAATATCTGCTAAATCACGTCGGCCATTCGTAATCATCTTATGCCACAAAAAAAGTTGATCGTGATTCAAGGGCTTATTATAGTTGAGATACAGATCAACCATCATTTCGGAAATACCATATTCTGCCGGAGGAATCTTTCGCTTTTCAACAGCCAAACCCAAACTCTTTTTTAAGTTTTTTGCACCTTAAATTTGGAATTTTTGAGCTTTTTTCCTAATTGCTATTCCGGACAGCTATGCAACAGGATAGATGTATTTTTAACCATAATTCCAAAATATTTTTTCAAATATACCAACTCTTGGTATAAAATCAAAATAATTTTCTTTAGATGTTGCTCGGACTGGTTGTAACGGTTTACGTATAAAAGCAGTAACGACCAAAAATGCACTGACTTTGAATTAAGCACTTAAACCGCTATTGCTTTTATACATAGGCATAGTTTTTATTTTTTGAGTTTGTTTTTTATATCCATACTTTGATGTAAAATTCTGCTGATTTCAACTGTGTATTCATCTATCAGTTCATAAAATACAATATGTTTTCCTATTTTGAGTCCACGTAGTTTTGGTTCATTGTTAATCAACTCTTTAATTACATTAGCAGTCAATTCATTTCCTGCTAACTGAGAAAATCCTTCCCAAATTATAATTTCAGCAGGATTTACTAATATGCAATGTGCCATGTGGCTAAAAAAGCCCGTGTATTTGT
>JBKDZK010000091.1:0-1588 GCA_047971205.1 Draconibacterium sp. | reverse complement strand
GTTCTCGGTATCCAATCCCAACATATTCGCTGGGCGACACACCAAATTGTTTTTTAAAACTTACTGAAAAATGAGACAGGGTGCTAAAGCCGGTCATATCGGCAATTTCCGAAATATTGTGTTGTCCTTCTAATAACAATTCTGTGGCACGGTTCAGTTTATAAGTTTTAAAAAATACGTTGGGAGTATCACCGGTCAGGCCTTTTACTTTATAGTAGAATTTAGTCCGGGATATTTTCAGCACTTCCGTCATCCGGTTAACATTTAGTTCGGGGTTCGACAATTCCTTTTCCATCAATTTATAAAGGCTGGTCATAAAATTATTGTCGTGTGGCGTTAAAATATCTTTTTCAATTCGTTCGGTTTTAGTTGTGCTCCCAAGTAAACTTTGTATTTTTTTCCGGTTATTCAATTGCGAATTAATTAAAGCCAGCAGATAGGTTGGGTCAAAAGGTTTGGTAACGTAAGCATCAGCGCCGGTATTCAGTCCTTCCACCTGGTTTTCAATGGTAGCTTTTGCGGTAACCAATACAACCGGAATATGGCAATACGAAAGACTGTCTTTTACCATCCGGCAGAACTGGGAACCATCAGTGCCGGGCATTACAACATCGCACAAAATCAGGTCGGGTTCTACTTCCTTCAATGATTTGTAAGCTGATTCGGCATCGAATTTATAAAACACATCGAAATGTGGCGAAAGTAAAGCTTTCAGGTAATGCACAATATCGGTGTCGTCGTCAATAATCAGCAATTTTTGTTTCCCGCCCCCTGCTATGTTTTGTATAATTATATAATCAGCTTCCGGTGGCGAAGGCAGTTCCGTGTATTGTGCTAGGTCGGTATCGGTGCTGCGTTCCTCAATGCTGTAAGCTTTTTCTGCAACCGGCAGGATAAATGTAAAAACGGCCCCTCCTTCCGAACGGTTCGCTGCCTTGATATGCCCGTGATGTAATCCGACTAAACAACGGGAGTAGTATAATCCGATGCCGGTTCCCCAATTATAAAATTCGCGGGTTTGATTATCCAAACGGTAATAACGCTCAAACACTTTTTCCAATTTATCATCGGGAATCCCTTTCCCGTTGTCGGCAACCGAAATTTTCGCAAACTGTGTTCCGACATCATTTAAAGTGAGTTCAAACAATTCAGAAACTTCATCCCGTGTAATTATATCAAACGAGATTATAATCTTTCCTTTTGTCCCGCTAAATTTTAACGCATTGGAAATAAGGTTAGCGGTTATTTTCTCTAATTTATCGGCATCGAGCCACATCAGAAAACTGTCTTCCAGCCCGTAAGTTTTCAGTTCAATACCTTTTTCTCTGGCATTCAGCCTGAATCCTTCAATCAGTTTGTTCAGTTCGGCAATAATATCAGCGAGTTGTACTTTCAGTTTCAGCGTATCGTTTTCTAACTTATTAAAGTCCATTAGCTGGCCTACGAGCCTTAACATCCGGTTAATGCTGCGTTGCACAATATACAGCAACTGTTTGTTTTCTCCCCGGATTGTTCCATCGGAACACAACATTGCAACCGGCCCCGAAATCATGGTGAGCGGTGTGCGGAACTCGTGCGACAGATTGGC
>JBKDZK010000090.1:0-3431 GCA_047971205.1 Draconibacterium sp. | reverse complement strand
TTGGCAGGCTTTGCAGCTACAACGTTCAAACGCGGAATCGATTTTCTGAACATCCCTACCACCCTGCTTTCGCAAGTGGATGCCTCGGTGGGTGGAAAAACAGGCATTAATTTCAGCGGTTTGAAAAACGAAGTGGGAACATTCAAAGAGCCCATTGCCGTTATTATCAACACCGATTTTCTAAAAACGATTGACCGCGAGAATTTGGTTTCTGGCTTTGCCGAGATGATCAAACACGGGTTGATCCATAATCCGGAGCACCTGGAAGAACTCAAACCTTTTGACTTCGACAACATCGATTACGACCATCTTCAGGAAATCATCCGGCATTCGGTGAATGTAAAGGAATACTTTGTTGCCAACGATCTTACAGAAAACAACATCCGCAAGGCACTGAATTTCGGGCACACCGTTGGGCATGCATTTGAAAGCCTGGCCATGGAACAAAAACGCCCGGTACTGCACGGGTATGCAGTGGCCTACGGAATGATTGCAGAATTGTACCTATCGGTAAAAATGTGTGGTTTCCCTGAAAGCGCCCTAAATACATTAACACAGTGGATGCTGGATATTTACGGTAAATTCGAAATTTCGGAAAGCGATTTTGAACGCCTTTACCAGCTGATGACACACGATAAAAAGAATGAATCGGGACGGATCAATTTCACACTGCTTCCGGAAATCGGGCAAATTGCTATCAACCAGAATTGCAGCAAAGAGTTGATACTTGAAGCACTTGAATATTACCGAAACCTGTAATCCCATTTTTAGTTGAACCAAAAAGTCAGAATTTACAGCCTATGAATTACCAGATTTCAGCAGCTATAAAAAACTTGTCGGGAACCATCCAACTGCCGGCGTCAAAAAGTATCAGCAACCGGGCACTCATCATCCATGCCTTGAGTTACAGTCCCTACCCGATCCACAATCTTTCGGACAGCGACGACACCAAGGTGTTGCAAGCGGCACTTTTTTCGAACTCAAATAAGTTTGACATTGGCCATGCCGGAACTGCAATGCGTTTTCTGACTGCCTTTCTGGCGAAAGTGGTTGGGGAATGGGAAATAACCGGCTCGGAGCGGATGAAACAACGCCCCATTAAAATTCTGGTGGATGCTTTAACCGAACTCGGCGCCAACATAGAATACCTGGGCGAGGAAGGTTGCCCGCCACTCAAAATATTTGGTTCGCACTTAAAAGGAAAAACCATACAGCTCGACGGCAGCGTATCAAGCCAGTACATCACGGCCTTGTTACTGATTGCGCCTACGCTCGAAGGTGGATTGACCTTAAACCTTAGAGGCGATATTACTTCGCGCTCTTACATTAAACTTACACTGGAATTGATGGCCAAATTTGGGATTCGCTACCAGTGGCACAAAAACGAAATCATCGTTCCTGAACAGCGCTATTTCCCGATCGATTTCACCTGCGAAGCCGACTGGTCGGGAGCTTCGTACTGGTACCAAATCATGGCACTGGTTGATTCGGGCGAAATACTCATGGAAAACCTGGTGCTCAACAGCCTGCAGGGCGACGCCGACATTGCCGCCTGGTTTGAGCATTTTGGCGTGGAATCTATCCAGGAGAAAAGCGGGGTGATTCTCAGCAAAACAAAAAACAACCAGCCCGACCGTCTGGATCTTGACTTCATCGAAAACCCGGATGTGGCACAAACCATGGCTTGTTTGTGTGTGGCGAAAGGCATTCCTTTTCATTTTATGGGATTGAAAACGCTGAAAATAAAGGAAACCGACCGTATTGCAGCTTTGCAAAACGAACTCGCCAAATTCGGAGCTACCCTGGTTGAACCGGCGCATGGTGAACTTGCCTGGGACGGGAAACTCGACATGGAAACCAAAGAAGAACTTCCGCTGGTAAAAACCTACCACGATCACCGGATGGCCCTGGCGTTTGCACCTATGGCACTGGCCGGACTTCCGATGCGAATTGAAGACCCGATGGTGGTCACTAAATCCTATCCCGAATTCTGGAACGATCTGAAGAAGATCGGTTTTGAGGTTTCAGAATAGAAAGTTTTGATGTGAGTATGGAGTATTAAGTATTAAGCAACTTCAATTTCCGGGACTCAATACACACATCTCATTACTCACTACTATAAAAATCTTATCTCTTTTTCCGAAAAAAGTCCTGCATCAATTCCCGGCATTCGGTTTCCAGAACACCACCCTGTACTTCGGTTTTGGGATGAAGCGCCTGTGCAGCGTATTTCTTGAAACCCCGCTTTTCGTCGTGCGCGCCAAAAACCACTTTGCCGATTTGCGACCAGCCCAGCGCCCCGGCACACATCACACAAGGCTCCAGCGTAACATACAAAACACAATCATTCAAATATTTCCCGCCCAGCAAATTGGCGGCAGCAGTAATCGCCTGCATCTCGGCATGAGCCGTAACATCGTTCAGCGTTTCGGTGAGATTGTGCGCACGCGCAATAATTTTCCCGTTTGCAACTACCACCGCCCCTACCGGAACCTCCCCTTTGTCGTACGCCTGCAAGGCTTCCGCAAAAGCCTTTTTCATAAAATATTCGTCGTTAAATGGCTCAATCATGGCTGTAATATCTCTTAGGTTCTTTTTTTGTTTTTCGTTATTCCTATCACCAGTCTCCATCCCGTGCATTAATCTTGGTTATCACACAAGTTAAGGCGACAAATGTCGGACAAAATTGCCAAAATCTTCTTATTTTCGCAACCGAATAAAAAGACAGACATCATGTACAGAACACATACTTGCGGCGAGCTTCGTATCGAAAATGTAAACCAGGAAGTTACTCTTTCAGGTTGGGTGCAGCGCATCCGCGACCTGGGAGCCATGAGCTTTATCGACTTGCGCGACCGCTACGGAATTACACAATTGGTAGTTGACGAACAAACCGATGCCTCAGTGGCTTCGATGCTGGACCAACTGGGCCGCGAATTTGTGATTCAGGCAAAGGGAACCGTTCGCGAACGTTCGAGCAAAAACAAGAACATTCCAACCGGTGAGATCGAAATTGCCTTGAGCGAAATCAAAGTTTTGAGCCAGTCCGATATTCCTCCGTTTACCATTCAGGACGATACCGACGGCGGCGACGAACTGCGAATGAAATACCGTTACCTTGATTTGCGCCGTGCTCCCGTACGTGATAACCTGATTTTGCGTGCAAAAATGGCACACGCCGTTCGCAATTACCTAAATGCAAGAGATTTTATTGAAACCGAGACTCCGGTGCTGATTAAATCGACTCCCGAAGGCGCCCGCGATTTTGTGGTTCCCTCGCGTATGAACCCCGGGGAGTTTTATGCTTTGCCACAATCTCCGCAAACATTCAAGCAGCTACTGATGGTAGCCGGGTTCGACCGCTACTACCAGATTGTAAAATGTTTCCGCGACGAAGACCTCCGTGCCGACCGTCAGCCCGAGTTTACCCA
>JBKDZK010000089.1:0-1949 GCA_047971205.1 Draconibacterium sp. | reverse complement strand
GCTGACTTCGGGAAATAACAGCTACGATGCCATTGTAGTTCCTGCAATCAGCTATATTCCGCTGGAAACCATGAAGCAGCTGATTGCTTTGCAGAAAAGCGGGACAAAGGTTTATTTCGATGAACGCTTGCCGCAGTCGGTGCCGGGGTACGCGAACTGGAAAGAGCGTGAGGCCGAATTAGTTTCGCTGAACAAGGAACTTGACCCCGGTTGGGTAGGAGATGCGCTTCAGTTGTTGAATACAGGGAAAGTTGCCAGCGAAAAAGAACTGGCCGCAAAAGGTTTCTATTTTCTGAAAATGAAAGACGGGGAAGAGGAGGTTTACCTGGTGTTTAATTTTCAGAACAAAAGGCTGGATGAATGGGTAGAACTGAGTGCTGCGGCAAAAGAATATGTTTTGATGGATCCGATGAGCGGAAGTATTACCAAAGCCAAATCGAAAGGACAGAAACTGCGTTTGCAACTTGAGCCGGAGGAATCGGTGTTTATTAGGTGTGTAACAAAAAAGACGGGAGTTAAGGCGCACTCTTATTTTAACCCGGAGGGGAAAAAGACGGACATTGATGTACGCTGGCATTTGTCGTTTTGGGAAGGAGGCCCCATTTATCCCGGGGATATTGACATTTCGCAATTGCAATCGTGGACCGAGGTGGGAGACCCTGAAACTTCGCGCTTTGCCGGTACGGTGCGTTATTCGGCCAATTTTGACTGGGATGGTGAAAGCACCGCCTGGATTGACCTGGGAAAAGTGTATGATTGTGCCCGTATTTCGGTGAACGATAAAGATTTTGGAACATCTTTGGGACCGGTTTTCTTGTGGGAAATTGACAACCTGAAACCGGGACCGAACCGAATTGTGGTGGAGGTGAGCAACGTGGCGGCCAACCGTATCCGCGACCTCGATCAACGAGGAGTAAACTGGAAAAAATTTAAGGACATCAATTTTGTCAATATCGACTATAAGCCTTTTGACGCTTCGGAATGGCCCGTGCAGAAAACCGGAATACTGGGGCCGGTGCTTATGTATTCGGAATAACAAGCGGGCGTAAAAACAAAACCCGGATATGATCACTTCATACCCGGGTTTTATTCTTTTCTTGAAAAATGATTACTCACTGGCCGGAGAAAACGGTTTTACTTCTATCACTTTAATCGCGAAAAGAAGTGTCTCGTACGAATCGATTACCGGCGGGCTACCATAGATTCCATAAGCAAGATGAGATGGAATAATAAATTCGGCAATCATATTTTTTTTCATAATTGATAAACCATCGTTAAATCCCTCGATTAAATTCTCTAAAGGATAAACAAATTCCCATGATTGACTGGCATCAAACATGCCTCCTCCATTTATGTGGTAGCCATTGTAGGCAATGGTAATGGTGTCTCCGGGTGCAATTACCGGCCCTTCGCCTTCTTCGCGAATAACGTAATAAACCCCCAAAGCAGTGGTGTCAACGTCTAAATCGTCATCTATCATTGCTGTGAGCAAGGCTTCGCGTTCGGCTTGTTCGAGGACTTTTGTTCGCGCTTGTTTTTGTTCTTCTTCGGTAGTCTCCAAACACGAGGTAAGGGCGATAGCCGTCAGGGTGATCAGGGAAACGATAATTGTTCTGATTTTCATGGCATTATTTATTTACTATTTTTTCAGCGGCGAATTTATCTCTTTTATTTTTTATTGCCAACAGCAAAGAATGAATGCGAACAAAGAGCCATTCCGGTTTGTAGCAGAGCGAACTTTAATCTAATAATTCCCCTTGGCTATGCCATGGGGTTCCGCTTTTTCTCCCTCATTGAGGGGAGATGTCAGCCTCTATGGCTGACAGAGGGGTGAAATAAAGAAAATTCGGTTTTCGGCGATTTAGCTGAAATGAAGTTGGCGTAATACTCCTTGGCTCTGCCACGGGAATAGTCAACTTCAAGAATTTTCTTTATTAATTGTTTTTGGA
>JBKDZK010000088.1:0-14794 GCA_047971205.1 Draconibacterium sp. | reverse complement strand
TTGATGTTTTCGCTAATGCCTTTTATTTATTCAGCGATTGGCACTAAAAAATCCCTCCTCAGTAAGTTCCTTGCTGAAGAGGGATGTATAAAATCACAACTTTAATCTACAATGGTGCGTGTCCGCTCGTATTCGCTGTAAAATTCGGTGTTGCACTGCTGCTGTATTTTGCTCGCAGCTTGTAGTTCAGAGTCATGCTCTTTGCTCTCTGCTTCATGCCCTATGCAATTTGACAGCTTTGCAGTTTGACAATTTAGCCCAGCTCACAGCACTTCCCATTTGTCCCCATTCAGGGGGACGAGGAATTCCGGCGGCTTCGACGAAGGAATGACGGAGGGGGTGAGGAAGGAAGGAGCCGCGTTGCCGTGCAGCTGTATTGCAGTGCTGCTGTGTTGTGCTTGCAGCTCGCGGCTTGTAGCTCGCAGTTCGTTTTACAATTTAGCAATGACTGTAATTCTGTGTTGCTGTATTGCCATGTCGCCATATTTTACTCGCGACTCGAAGCTCATGGCTCGCAGCTTATTTTTGCATTAAAGCATTTCCGCATTCAAGCATTTCTGCATTCAATCCTTCAACATCTCAGTCCCTCAGCCTTGCATGCCGATAAGTTCAACCTAAGGGATAGGTGCTGACGTAAATAAAGGTTCATTAAGTTTTCTTAGTAATTGTTCACCACTCTTAATAATTGCTAACATAATAAGTCTCTACTTTTGACTCCGTAAGTTGAACCTTGATTCATAAAACAACTCAAAAGAATCTATGAAACAATTTTACCTTTGTAACGCATTTGTGTTTTTTTTCTTTTTTTCAAATGCTCAAAAAGTTACGATTAGTGGTTATGTAACAGACCTCTCAACAGGCGAAGGTCTGATTAATGCCAATGTTTACGACCTTCAAAAAGAAACGGGGAATGTCAGCAATGTTTATGGTTTTTACAGTTTAACGGTGCCTGCCGGGAAAGCGCAGATTCAGTATTCATTTGTGGGATACGAAAAGCAGGGGCTGGAACTGGACCTGAAAAAAGACACGGTAATAAACATAAAACTGAAATTGATGGGCGAGCTGGACGAAGTGACGGTGCGGGCCAACAAATCGAACGTGGAACGCAGCCAGATGAGCATGGTGGAATTACCTACCGAAAAGCTGGATAAGCTGCCGCTGATGTTGGGCGAACCCGATGTGCTGAAAGTGATCCAGTTGTTGCCGGGGGTGCAGTCGGGGGCCGAAGGAACGAGCGGCATTTACGTGAGGGGAGGAGGACCCGATCAGAACCTCTTTTTGTTGGACGGTGTGCCGGTTTACAACGCACGTCATTTGTTTGGTTTCTTTTCGTTTTTCAACCCGGCAGCCGTTAAAACGGTTACTTTGTACAAAGGTGGTTTCCCGGCGCGTTTCGGGGGGCGGCTTTCTTCCGTGGTCGACATCCGAATGAAAGAAGGAAACGACCAGGAGTTTAAAGGGGAGTTTTCCATCGGGCTGATTTCTTCGCGCTTTTCCATTGAAGGACCGATCAAGAAAGACAAAACATCATTTATCTTATCCGGAAGAAGAACGTATGCCGATGTGTTGGCTCAACCTTTTATTGTTATGGCCAATAACAGAGATAATGATGTAAAGACAAATGCCGGATATTATTTCTATGATTTGAATGCAAAAATCAACCATAAGTTTTCAGACAAAAGCAGGTTGTTTCTTTCTACCTATGCAGGGCGCGATAAAGCATACGGAAAAGACAAAGAGCATTACAATCGGGATTATGGAGTACGTTACACCGATAGCAATAACATGGGGATCGAGTGGGGAAATATTACCTCGGCGCTTCGGTGGAACTATGTGTACAACCCAAAGTTGTTTAGCAATGTTACGCTTACTTACAGCGATTACAAGTTTGATGTAAGTGAAGAATACAAACGAACCAATAACAAAGACAACACTTACGACGAAGATTATTTTCGCTACTATTCGGGCATAAACGATTTAACGGCCAAAGTCGATTTCGATTATTACCCGGGAGGCGGGCACTCCATTAAATTTGGGGCCTCCAATATCTGGCATAAATTTAAACCGGGGGTGAATCACGAACGCACAGTGGGTGATTATTCGGAAACGCCTTCGGAAAAAAACAGATACGATTTATGGGAACAAGAATGTTTCGGCAGTAGAATTCAGCGCCTTTGTTGAAGATAATTACGACATTACTTCGAGGCTACAAGCCAATTTAGGGGTACATTTTTCTTTGTTCAATGTTCAAAATACAACCTACACCTCGCTGGAGCCGCGTTTGTCGTTGAGGTATCTTCTTTCGGATAACCTTTCGTTAAAAGCGTCTTACACAAAAATGAGCCAGTACATTCATTTACTAAGCTCTTCAACCATTAGTTTGCCTACCGATTTGTGGCTTCCGGTAACCAAAGACGTGAAGCCGCAAAAATCGCATCAGATAGCTGTGGGGGCTGCCTTAAAAACAGCCAAGGGTTATGACCTGACTATCGAGGGATTCTATAAAACGATGGATAACCTGATTGAATACAAAGAAGGCGCTTCGTTCACCGGCGTTAGCAAAGACTGGGAATCGAAAATTGAAATGGGGAAAGGATGGTCGTATGGGGCCGAAGTGCTACTTGAAAAGAAAACCGGCAAAACCACGGGCTGGCTTGGTTACACACTTTCGTGGGCCGACCGCAAATTTGATAACCTCAATTTTGGAAAGAAATTCCCTGCAAAATACGATCGCCGGCACGACGTTAGTTTAGTATTGACCCACGAATTTTCGAAGAAATTCGACATCGGAATGGTGTGGGTTTACGGTACCGGGAATGCAGCAACAATTGGTAAGCAACGTTACGAAGCAATACTGCCGGTACGGGGCAGGTATGGTTACAGTGATTATGATATCGTTTATTACGGTGAACGGAATAGTTACCGGATGCCTTCTTACCACCGGATGGATGTGAGCATGAATTTTCATAAACAAAAGAAACACGGTATTCGAACCTGGTCGGTTTCTTTGTACAACGCCTACAGCCGGCAAAACCCATTCTACCTGTATTGGGGCAGCGAAAGAATGGGAGCGTACAACCAGAACGGAAAATATTACGAAACCTCCAAACCTGCACTCAAACAGGTGAGCCTTTTCCCCATCATTCCTTCCATTAGTTACACCTATAAATTCTAAACCCATGCAAAAACATATTTTACTATTTACAGTACTTTGTGCAGCGTTGTTTTCTGCCTGCGAAAAAACCATTGATTTTAAGGGTGATGGTACTGCTCCAATGATTGTTGTTAACGGGCTGGTAGTTCCCGGAAAGCCTGTAGAGATAAGCGTAACAAAAAGCCAAAGCCTTTTAGCCGCTTCTTATTTACTTGAAGTTTTAACCGATGCCAAAGTTGATTTGTATGTTGACGAAGAGTTTGCAGAAACACTGGATCTTGTGGAAGTTGAAAGCTCTGAATATATCAGTCACTATTTTCCTGATTATAGTGAATGGGCCTTTCGGGGGCAAACTATTGCCGAAAACGGGAAAACGTACCGTTTGGAGGTTGCCCGTGAAGGATTACAATCCGTTAGTTGCGAAACTACTGTCCCGGATGAAGTAGAGTTGCTAGCGGTTGATACGGCGACAGAATTAATCCCCGTAGATCATGGAACGCAGGAATTATGGGCGATAAAAATCAAATTTAACGATAACGCAGAGGCTGAGGATTTTTACCGGGTACAGGTTGATCAGATTACCGGTGTAAACAAAAGCTATTATCTGGGAGAAAAGGAAAATTCGGATACCATAATATTGGGAGAACAACTTGCATTGTATCTCGATTTGGTTGACCCGGTTTTTGGCAGTACTGATGAAGCGAATGAAATAGTTACCGGAACGCCTGACAATGAATATGCACTTTTTGACGATACGCAAATTAGCGGAAAAGAATATTCCGTAAAAGTGGGGTTACCTTATAATTATAATCCTTATCGTCCATATCCTTTAGATGAAAACAACGGTAATTTTCTTGAACGAAAAATCGTTTTCTACGCCTTAAGCCCCGAATATTATGAATACCTGAAATCGGCTACCAGTCATTTTTATTACGCTGATGATTATTTCTCTGAACCTGTGCCTGTTTACTCGAATGTTCGTGGAGGAATGGGGGTATTTGCAGCACTAGACTCGGTTAGTTGTTCCTTTATATCGGGAACTTACCCAATGGAAGGAAAGGTTTATGTAAAAGACTACAGGTACGGCGGTTCTGGTTACGGATATTAAGGGTTCAGGATAAATTGACTACTTCCCAAAAACATAGATGAGTGATAGCTGTTGCTGGTTGTCGAAGGTATCCCAGTCGGCCACGTGCATGGAAATATTGAAGGTGCCGCGAACGTTTTTGTAATTAATAAAATACCAGATCAGGTCGGTACGCCAGTAGTTTTCTGCCCGGTAATAGCTGTCGCCCATCGCAAATTTATGACCTCCGCCCGCATTCAAAACCGATTTTACGCCAAAATTCCGGTAGCGTCCTTTTGCTTCGGCAAAAAAGCTGGTGCTTGTGTCGTAGCCATCGGTAACACCGCGCTCACGGTAGGTCGAATTTAATACACCGGCTTTAATATAGCCTGTTACTGTGGCTTTCTCCCGGGTACGAATACCTGCCTGAACCGCAAAGCCCAGGTAGTCTTTAATGTGCAGGGGCGGGTTGTTGTGCAGGGTGTGCGCATTGTGAAACATCAGCATGTAATTCTGCAAAAACAGGTTTTTATGAAAGATCTCACCCGAAAAGCCTGCCATAAATTGCTCGCGCCGGGTTTCGGTTTGGCGGCCCACCCAATCTACAAAACCGTTTTGGTGGCCCCAATCCCATTTTACATCACCAAACAAGCCTTCCACATTGGGGCGGAAATACAAAAGAGTATCGCTTAACATGGCCAGCGGAAAGTCAATTTTATCACGGCGGGGAAAAGCTCCAAAAGTAAATTCTGTCCGGTCGTCAAGGTATTGGTAATACATCGTCAGTTGGGGTTTTTGCGCATCCATTTCGCTCCCGAATTCAAACAAGTGGCTTAGCCCGCCGCGCAAACGGTGATTGTCCATCGAAACACCCAGTTCAAAAGCGCCCCTCGTTCCAATAATGGTTTGCGGATTGGCATAAGGCTGTGTAAACTCGCGGTTGTCGCCAATGCCTTCAAAAAGAACCTGGTATTCAAAATTCTGGGCTTTTGAAAGGAGGGAGGTAAGCAAAAAAAGTACAATTAATCCTTGTTTCATCTGGTTTGAATTGGAGCCGCTAAAATAACAAAATCAAATTAGTTTTGCATCTCAGCTGCAGCCAACATCTAGCATCCAGAACACCCCCTCCGTCATTCCGTCGTCTGAGCCTCCGGAATTCCTCGTCCCCCTCGAAAATGGGGACGAATAAGAAATGAGGGAAGCCGCGGGCTATGGGCTTCGAGTAACGAGTATCAAGAATCCAGGGTCCAGTAATTAATCACACAAAATATAATTGTCCCTTCGCGGGTTGATAACCATTACTGGTAATTTGCCGGCCTGTTTAACAATTTTTCTTTCGGGGAGGCCTACGAGGTAATCAAGTGGCGTAATGCTCGAACTCCCAAGCATCACAAACAGGTTGCAGTCGGATACAAGTGCCATTTCGAGCGCTTCAAATACATTGCGTAAACTGGATCTGCCGCCTTTGTAAATTTTATGCACAATGCCAAATTCGCGGTAAAGTTTGGTGCTCAGCTTTACATTCCGGGCTACATTTGTTTTGCCTTCTTTCGACGAATCGCTGGCGGCAACCGCAACAATCTGGGCCTGGTTAAACCGTCCGAAATACGAACACCAAAGCGAATTGTCGCTGTTTTCTTTACGCAGGTCAAGGGTTTGAACAATCCTGTTATAGTCTTCAATCGTAGATTCGGGGTGAATAAACAACCACGGGATGGAGCTTTCGGTTACCGAGCCTGAATGTTTCCGGAACTTTTCCGAATTGGCAACAATGATAATGCCTTCGTGGTTTTCAGCCAGCACATCGGGCAGCCTGGATGTATTTTCAGAGAGGAGCAGTGTGGAAACTTTCATGCCCGGGAGTTCCTGTTTTACCACCCGTGCGTAGTCGCTTACTTTTTCACGGTAAGCAGCTTGGTTCTTGCTTCGTTTCGGAGCGTTAAAGGTAAGGCACAACTCCTTTTTAAAAATATAGGCGATTTTAAGGCTGTGCCGGATCAGTGCCTGATCGTTGGCATTTAACTCCAGCAAAGCGATAATTTTCTGTTCCTTGTGTTCCGGCATG
The DNA here is from genome assembly GCA_047971205.1 of Draconibacterium sp. GTDB lineage: Bacteria > Bacteroidota > Bacteroidia > Bacteroidales > Prolixibacteraceae > Draconibacterium. The sequence continues at coordinate 8,509 of JBKDZK010000088.1, read as the reverse complement.
CGGTTTTTGTTTCAAATGTAAAAATTTCGTTGTGCAGAAGCGGCAGATGTTGAAAAAAATCAGGAACCATTCAAGGGCTTTTACCTACTTTTATCGAATCAATCTGTAACACGAATTCCTTTGGCGAAAGGAAAACGGTCTAAATTAAAACATTGAAAATGATTCATGAAAAACTATTGAGACCCCGGAGTATTGTTGTGGTGGGAGCTTCAAACAATGTAACCAAACCGGGCGGTAAGGTCATAAAAAACCTGCTCGATCATCAATACAAAGGCGACCTGTTTGCCGTTAACCCCAAAGAAAGCAGTATTCAGGGAATTCCTTCGTTTACAGATGTATCCGATCTGCCGGATATTGACCTGGCAATTCTGGCCATTCCGGCGCGGTTCTGCCTGGATGCGGTTACCGAACTTGCCGAAGAACACGATACCAAAGCCTTCATTATTATTTCTGCCGGTTTTGGTGAACAGGATGCTAAAGGCAAAGAACTGGAAAAGCAGATTGTGGAGGTGGTGAATAAAAACGGGGCGTGTTTGATTGGCCCCAACTGCATTGGGGTGATGACGCCTTACCATGCCAGTGTATTTACCACGCCGGTTCCTCCGCTAACGCCCGAGGGCTGCGATTTTATTTCGGGTTCGGGCGCTACGGCTGTTTTTATTATCGAGTCCGGTATTCCGAAAGGCCTTCGTTTTGCCAATATTTTCTCGGTGGGGAACAGTGCCCAAATCGGCGTGGAAGACGTGTTGGCTTATCTCGATGAAAATTACGAGGAAGGGGTAAGTTCGAAAGTGAAATTATTGTATGTCGAAAATATCAATGATCCCGATAAATTGTTGTTTCATGCCTCGTCGCTGATCAACAAAGGCTGTAAAATAGCGGCAATAAAGGCCGGGAGTTCCGATGCCGGAAGCCGGGCTGCTTCGTCGCACACGGGAGCACTTACCAGCTCCGATGCCGCTGTGGATGCACTTTTCCGAAAAGCCGGGATTGTAAGGTGCTATGGCCGTGAGGAATTAACCACCGTGGCCAGTGTTTTTATGTGCAAACCACTGACCGGTAGAAAACTGGCGATTGTTACACATGCCGGCGGACCGGGCGTAATGCTGACCGATGCGCTGGAAGACGGAGGTTTGAAAATTCCGGCCATTGAAGATTCTCCCACCAAAGATGCTTTGTTGCAGAAGCTTTTTCCGGGTTCTTCGGTCGAGAACCCCATCGACTTTCTGGCAACAGGAACCGCCGAACAGTTGGGAGAGATCATCGACGCCTGCGAAAACGACTTTGATGTGGACGGGATGGCCGTTATTTTTGGTAGCCCGGGTTTGTTCCCGATTGGCGATGTGTACGATTTGCTGTCTGAAAAAATGAAGGTTTGCCAAAAGCCGATCTATCCGATTTTGCCTTCCATTATTAACGTAAAAGAAGACGTGGCACATTTTATTGCACGCGGCAACGTGAATTTTCCCGACGAAGTTTTGCTGGGGCGGGCGCTCACCAAAGTGATGCACACGTCGCATCCGGCTGCTGTTTCTGCTACAAATCCGTATGTTGATCCGGCCAAAGTAAGGGAAATAATTGCGCAGACACACAACGGTTACCAGGCGCCTGAGGTGATTCATAATTTGTTTGACGTGGCGGGTATTCCACGAGTAAAAGAACTGGTGGCCACCAGCGAAACTGAAGCAGTGCTGGCAGCCATGAACATTGGTTTTCCGGTGGTGATGAAAGTGGTTGGGCCCGTACATAAAACCGAAGTTGGGGGAGTGGTTTTAAACATCCGGAATGTGGGTGATGTGCGAAAAGAATTTCACCATCTGGCCGGAATTGAGGGAGCAGAAGGTGTGTTGATTGCACAAATGGCATCGGGAATGGAACTTTTCCTGGGGGCTACTTACGAAGATACATTCGGACATGTGATTCTTTGCGGTATGGGCGGAATTTACGTGGAAGTAATGAAGGACGTCGCTTCGGGGCTGGCGCCCTTAACACTTTCCGAGGCGCATTCGATGATACGAAGTCTGAAATCGTACAAATTGCTGAAAGGCTATCGGAAACAACCGGGAATTGACATCGACCGCTATGCCGAAATCATTGTCCGCTTGTCGTGGTTGCTGCGGTATGCCACTGAAATCAAGGAGATCGACATCAATCCGTTGCTGGGAAATGCCCGTGAGATCCTGGCAGTGGATGCACGTATCCGTATTGAGAAATAAGAAGAAATGCTTTCTCTGAAATTCACAAAAAAACCGCTCCATCTGTTGACGGAACGGTTTCGAAATATCGTTAAGAAATACGCTTACTTCTTGTAGATTTTTTTGTATCCGTAGATAGCGCTGTCGCCCAGTTCTTCTTCGATACGAAGCAGCTGGTTGTATTTCGCCATACGGTCTGAACGGCTCAATGAACCGGTTTTAATCTGACCCGAGTTGGTTGCCACAGCAATGTCGGCAATGGTTGAGTCTTCGGTTTCGCCCGAGCGGTGCGAAGTTACCGAAGTATAACCGGCGCGGTGTGCCATTTCAATCGCATCCAAAGTTTCGGTTAAAGTACCAATCTGGTTTACTTTGATCAGGATAGAGTTGGCAGCATTCAGTTCGATACCTTTTTGCAGGTATTCAACGTTGGTTACGAACAAGTCGTCGCCCACCAGTTGGCATTTGTGGCCAATGGCAGCGTTCAGTTGTACCCATCCGTCCCAGTCGCCTTCGTGGCAACCGTCTTCGATCGAGTCGATCGGGAATTTCTCTACCAATTCGGCCAGGAAAGCAACCTGCTCTTCGCGTGAACGTTTGGCACCGCCTGCGCCTTCGAATTTGCTGTAATCGTACACACCGTCAGAATAGAACTCTGAAGCAGCACAGTCGAGCGCGATCGAAACATCGCCACCGTCTTCGGCGCGGCCCGGTTTGTAACCTGCCAGTTCAATGGCTTTGATAATGCTGTTCAAGGCATCTTCGGTACCATCCAGTGCAGGAGCAAAACCACCTTCGTCGCCTACTGCTGTAGACAGATTGCGGTCGTGCAATACTTTTTTCAGCGAATGGAAAACTTCAGCACCCATACGCAAACCTTCGCGGAAAGAAGGAGCACCGATCGGACGGATCATGAATTCCTGGAACGCGATAGGAGCGTCGGAGTGCGAACCACCGTTGATGATGTTCATCATCGGAACAGGCAATGTTTTTGCGTTGGCTCCGCCAATGTAACGGTACAATGGAAGCTCTGAATATTCGGCTGCAGCTTTTGCCACTGCCAAAGAAACCCCCAACATAGCGTTGGCACCCAGGTTCGATTTTGTTTTGGTACCATCCAGTTCGAGCAATTTACGGTCGATGGCAACCTGGTCTGTTGCATCCATACCCACCAGCTCTTTGCAAATAATTGTATTTACATTTTCAACTGCTTTCAATACACCTTTTCCAAGGTAACGGCCTTTGTCGCCATCGCGCAATTCAAGCGCTTCGTTTTCACCGGTTGACGCACCTGATGGAACGGCTGCACGACCGAATGCACCACTTTCGAGTAGTACTTCAACTTCAACGGTTGGGTTACCGCGTGAGTCTAAAATTTCTCTTGCTTTTACGTCGCTAATTAACATCGTGAGTAGTTTTTTTATTGTTTAACTTTATTTGTTATTTGCAGTAAATCAGGTTATTAAGTTCTGTATTTTTTGGCAGTCCAAAGGTAGTAATTTCTGCCACACTAAAACAGGGGTAAAATGCATCAAACGGTCGATTTGACATTGGGTTAACTTAAAAAGTGTTAAAGAAGCTGTGAGCTGTGAGTTGCTAGTCACGAGCTGCAGGCTACAAGTATCCGGGATTGGTCATTGGTCATTGGTCATTGGTCATTGGTCATTGGTCATTGGTCATTGGTCATTGGTATCCGACTTCCTGCTTCCCACTTCCCACATCTACCTGTACTTTTCCCCTTTTTCGTAGCGGACCACGCTTAATTCCTGGAAAGTTACCAGCCCGCCACGTTTGCTGGCTTTCATAATTTTGTTCACCTTTTCAGAAAACTGATCAAGCTTTTCAATGTTGTCGATGATTTCGATGATCACCGGCAAATCGTTTGATAACGCAAAGATCTTCATGGTGTGAATCGAGTGGCTGGCTCCGTACGACATAATTCCCTTGTAAACGGTAGCACCCGCCAATCCCGCATTTCGTGCTTCAAAAACAATTTCCTCGAACAGCACCCTCCCGTTGATTTTGTCGGATTCTCCTACATAGATTTTAAGAATCCCGGTTTTTTCAGAAATATTCATAGTTGTATGATTTAGATGGATGTCTTATCAATTCGGTTTACCGATTTTGTGTAAAACAGGTTTCAGCTTAGACCGAAATTTTGGAATAGAAAACAGGGGAACTTTGTTTCTAAAAAATAACTTTTACCAGGATCATTCCGAGATACACCGCCAGCAAGCCAAAAACCAAGCTGCCTCCAACGTTCCAGATAAATTGCCCGTAAACACCGTCTTTTAGCATCATTAAATTGTTATAGGCAAACGACGAGAAGGTGGTAAAACCACCGCAAATTCCTACTGCCAGGAACATTCTCCATTCGGCACTTAGCAGATTTCCTTTTTGTGCCAGGGCAAAAACGATCCCGATAATAAAACTGCCGGCGATGTTGGCAATAAAGGTTCCCCAGGGAAAAGTGCTCGATAAACCTTTTTCAACAAACAGCTGAACCAAATAGCGCATTACGCTTCCGATAAATCCTCCGGTTCCGACAATTAAAATGGTTCGCAGCATATTATTAGCTATTTTTGAGCTTTTCAAAAGTAATAAAAATGATGGTACGCATTTTCCTCCTTTCAATATTTGGGTTTTTATTCCTGAATGGTTTGGCCCAAAATCAGTTTTCAAACGCGGTTTCTGAATTATTAAAAAAGCCTGAATACAAGAATGCTTCGGTAGGTATGCAGGTAGTGGAATTGGAATCGCAAAAAGAGGTTTACAGTCTGAATGCGAATCAATTGTTGGTTCCGGCTTCCATCCTGAAACTTGTAACCTCTGCCACGGCTCTTGAGCTGCTGGGCGACGATTATCAGTTCAGAACCATTATTGGCTACGAGGGAAACATCAATAAGCAGGGGGAATTAAAAGGAGACCTGGTGCTAAAAGGAGGAGCTGATCCTGCATTGGGATCGGAGTATTTCCAGGATCATTATTTCAGGTTTCTGCAAAACTGGGTGCAGAAAATATCGGATGCCGGGATTAAGCGTGTAAACGGGAACCTGGTATTGGATGCCTCGGTTTATGACTCGGAAAAGGTGCCGGCTACCTGGATCTGGGAAGATTTGGGGAATTATTACGGTGCGGGAGCCGATGCATTTACGGTATACGACAATATGTTTCGGATTACCTTCCGCTCGCCCAAAGAAATAGGGGCACCGACACAGGTGATTATGACCCATCCCAAAGTTCCCGGGATTGAATTTAGCAACGAAGTTGTTTCGTCGGAAGTAAACCGCGACAATGCCTATGTTTTTGGCAGTCCGCTCGATAAAAACAGGGTGATAAGAGGAAGCATTCCTGCCAACCGGAAAGCTTTTACCATCCGGGCTTCAATGCCCGATCCTTCGGGCGTGCTGGCAAACGATTTGACCTTAGCACTGGCAGAAGCAGGAATATTTATTGAGGGGAAAGTGGAGTTTCGGAAAGCAGACGACAAGCATTTTCAGAAGATTTATATGCAACTGTCTCCAAGATTGGCGGACATTGTTGAGGTACTAAACCACGAAAGTGTAAATCTTTTCTCAGAACATCTTCTGAAGCAGTTGGCGGTTGAAAAGAATGGATTGGGGAACCGGGAGGCCGGGATTGACATTGTAACGGATTTTTGGAAAAGCAAGGGACTCGATACCGAAAGTTTGCTGATGGAAGATGGGAGCGGTTTGTCGCATTTCAATGTGGTGTCGCCTCATTTTTTTATTGAGTTGCTGACTTTTATGGCAGATAACAAATCGTATGTGGCTTCTCTTCCGTCACCCGGAAACGGCACCATGTATTTGTTTGATAAAAACCTTTTCCCCGAAAGTTCGTTACAGGCCAAAAGCGGATCGATGACCAGGGTACGTTGCTACTCTGGTTACCTAGTCGCTGATTCCGGGAAAAAGATGGTATTCTCCATCATGTTCAACCATTTTCATGGCTCGCATTTCTCGCTTGTTAAAGAAATCGAAAAATTACTGCTAACCTTAAAGCAAGAGAACTGATAAGATAGGTGCATAAAAAAACAGGACCCCGTTTTGGATTCCTGTTTTTTTACTTCAGAGATTTTATTTTTTATTCAAAATGAGTTTTCGCACATAGACCTGATTTTCGGCCCTGATATTGACAAGGTACATTCCTGAAACCTGGTCAGACAGGTTAAAGTCGATTCGCTCGCCTGCCAGGTAGGTTTTCTGCAAAATCCGTTTACCGCTCATATCGCTTACCATCAGTTCAATGTCGCCGCTTACCGGGGAGTCAAATTCCAGGGTAACCAGTCCTTTCGACGGATTGGGATACATATTCAGGCTCAGCCCGCCGCTTGGGATATCAATCACACTTACCGGGAAGTCGAGCGCACAAACCACAAAGGTATCGCTTGCCGAAGCCATCGACGGATCGGTGGCAGTAACAACCAGAGTCACACATCCGGTATCAGCGATAGCAGGCATAGCCACCAGTGTATCGTTGGCAAAACTGATCCAGTCAGGAAGGGCACTGCCGTCTTCCATGGATAGTTCCAGTGAAAGCATATCGTAGTCCGGATCACCAAAGGTTTCTTTCAACGAAACAGCTAAGGTGCGGTCGGCAATCACATCCTGGTCGGCTACCGGAGTAAGAACTACCGGAGCCTGGTTGGTATCGTCAACGGTTACCACAAACGTTTGGGAAACAGAGCCGCCTTCGCTGTCAGTAACCGTTACGGTAATGGTGTCGCTTCCGCTGGCCAAAGCTGGGATGCCGAGAAGCAGTTCCCCTTCAGAATCGGGAGAAGTGTACATTACGCTGATGTTTTCAACCACTGCCGGGTTAACGCCACTTGCCATTACCGTGATGTCCTGGCCGGCACAATCGGCACCAAAAGAAATTCCCGACAAAGAAACGGTCAACTCCGGAACCTGCCCGGTGGTGTCGATATCCGCAACCGGATCGAGGGTTGGATTGGCATTTTGAGAAGTTACAATCACCGAAAAAGAAACGGTATCTTTTTGGTTGTTGTACATCACTTCCCAGCTTTCAAGCGTTGTTCCGACCGGGAATAAACCGGTTGCTCCCAGTCCTTCGAGCTGGGTCAGTGTTGCACAGGATGCAGGTGAAAGAACTTCGGGATAGTCAATACTTGTTTCGCATAGCCCTTCACCCAAACTGATTTCAATATCATCAATTTGATTCTCCAGTGCCGAATGCACATACACCATCGTGTTACAGGTTGATTCGTTTCCTGCCTGGTCGGTAACGCTGACGCTAACAGGAATTGTATCGCCAATGTTGGAGCAGTCAAAGGTTGAAGGCGTGATTTCAATCTGAAGGTTTTCGTACGAAGATACATTGTCAGAACTTGACCCGGCAATCATGAAAAGGTCCTCATCTGAAAGTGTATACGAATCAGATGACAGCCAAATGCTGACCGGTGTGCATGCTGCCACAGGAGCTATCTCATCTTTTACCAGCACTTTGGCCTCGCAGGAGGCTTCGTTTCCACCGGCATCGCTTACGGTAAGTGTAACCGTATTTTCTCCCAAATCACCGGCTGTAAACACGCTTTGTGAAAGCATCATCGAAACGATTTCGCATTCGTCAGTCGATCCGTTGTCGATCATTGATGGATCGATCTCGGCCACGCCCTGTGCGTTTAACGAAACTTCAATGTTTTGGCAGATAGCTTCGGGCGCCGTGTTGTCATAAACGGTTACGGTTGCTGTACAGGTCAACACGTTTCCGGCAAAATCGCTTACGCTTAACACCACGTTGTTGGGGCCAATGTCGGAACAGTCAAACTTTGAAACATCGAGCGAATAAGATGCAATTCCGTCGTTATCGGATGCTTCTTTGATAACATACAAGGGATATATTTTTGATATCCCGTTATCGCCCAGTAAGGTTTCGATGTTTTTGCACGTGATTTCGGGGGGAGTAGCATCAAGAGTGACGGTAGAGGTACAGGTGGAAATATTTCCGCTTAAATCCTGTACACTTAATGTAACGGTATTGGGGCCGGCATCGGCGGCAGTAAAATCGTATTTGTCAAGCCACATGGTATCAATGGCGCAATTGTCGAAAGAGCCTCCATCAAGTTGACTGGCAGTAAGAGTAGTGGTTCCGCTTTGGCCGAGCGGAATAAGTGTGTCTTTACATAGGACAATGGGTTTTATGGTGTCCAAAACCTCAATAAGTACATCCTGTATGATAAAGTTGCCTGCCTGGTCTTCCAGTTTGTAAGTATTGGTTGTGGTTCCAACCGGGTAATCATCCGTATCATTTAAGCCTGAAACCAGCGTTCTTGT
>JBKDZK010000087.1:0-8776 GCA_047971205.1 Draconibacterium sp. | reverse complement strand
CTGAATCATTTTCGTTCTTCTGAAATGTACCTGATTGAAGCAGAAGCTGCTTATTTTTCTGAAAATGAAAATGGCGCAAGAAATGCCTTAAATGCATTAATCAGGGACTCCGAACGTGATCCTTCTTATGAATGTACTGCCGTCGGTGATAATTTGCTTGAAGAAATCAAGTTTTATCGTGCAGTAGAATTATGGGGGGAAGGGTTTGATTGGTTCGATCTGAAAAGATGGGGCGACAGCATTGACCGAAAATCATACGACGATGGAGGAAATTTCCTATCTGTTTTGGCAGTTTCTTATGGACCGGCTGATAGAAACGAATGGACTTGGAAGATTCCGCTTAAAGAGACGGAATACAACGATGCTATAAATAACGGATCAATTTCAGAGGAATGATTCTTATTATATCCGGTTAGGAATTATTGAAGAGTAATAATACTATCACCTTACATTCGAAAGCTTACTGTAACAACAGTAGGCTTTCCTTATTTCTGTCGTTGGAGAGTGTTACTAAGATCCAATCCCGGGGGATTGTTTTTATGATGTGGTAAACATCCTTGTTAACAACGTCCAATCCCAAAACAGCTGAATATTCAGAACTACTTTATGAGGAATAAATCAGGGAATGTTAAATAAGAACACTTGCAGCTCAGCGTTTGTCGGCTAAATTGCCCCGTTGACCGATAATTTTTTCAGAGATTGTTATTTTGCAGCTTTCTTTAATAATCTATACCAAAGCCGTAATTTGTACGGTAAAACAAATACTATTCAATAAAAATCAATATGGAATTATTTGAAGCGCGGAATGTGGAGAAGGTGTTTGCCTCTACCAAAGCCCTGTCGGATGTGAGCATTTCGGTAAAAGAGCAAAGCATTTTTGGCTTGCTGGGGCCCAATGGAGCCGGGAAAACCACTCTGATCCGCATTATTAACCAGATTACCGCACCGGATAAGGGCGAGATATTTTTAGCCGGGCGAAAAATGACCCGCGCTGATATTTCGCAAATCGGCTACCTGCCCGAAGAACGGGGTTTGTACAAAAAAATGAAGATCGGCGACCAGGCCATTTACCTGGCACAATTGAAAGGAATGTCGCGTGGTGATGCGGTTCGCAACCTCAAAAAGTGGTTCGAAAAGTTTGACATTATGCCCTGGTGGAACAAAAAAGTGGAAGAGCTCTCGAAAGGGATGCAACAGAAAGTTCAGTTTGTGACCACGGTGGTGCATCAACCCAAACTGCTGATTTTCGATGAGCCTTTCAGCGGCTTCGACCCGATTAACGCAAACCTTCTGAAAGAAGAAATTCTGAACCTTCGAAGCGAAGGAGCCACCATAATTTTTTCGACCCACAACATGGGCTCGGTGGAAGAATTGTGCGACAGTATTGCACTGATCAACAAATCGGTGAAGATCGAGGATGGTCCAACGGATGCGATTCGCGAAAAATACAAGTCGAACATTTTTGACGTACGTTACCGCGGACAATTTGCCGATGTGGAAAAAGTGCTGGGTGCTCAGTACGAGATCATCGGCCATGCTGAAACGGAGAAAGAAAACACCCTCAAAATCCAGTACCTGAACGGCAATTCAAACAACGACCTGTTGCAGGCCTTGATGCCGGTGGTAGAAATAAGTGCTTTTGAGGAGGTGATCCCAAGCATGAACGACGTGTTTATCAAAGCGGTTCAGAACGCCAACAAAAAGTGAGAAACGGTTTCGAATATTACCACTTCATGAAGTAAATAAAGAACAATGAACAATACATTTTTAATCCTGAAACAAGAGTATTTGAAAAGGGTCCAAAAGAAATCCTTTATCATTCTCACGATTTTGATGCCCATTCTGATTGCCGGTGTGTATGCACTGGTGATTTATTTTTCGGTGAAAGACGACACGCAGGAAAGAACCATTGCGGTGTACGACGAGTCGTCGCTGTTTCTGGGCGAGTTCGGCAACCAGGGAGCCACCAAGTATCACTTTGTTCCGAAAGAAGAATACACCGAATTAAAAGGCAAGTTAAAGGGCAGTGGCTACTATGCGGTGCTGTATATTCCCGGTAATATTTACACCAACAACCAGGCGCAGCTGGTATCAGAAAAACAGTTGCCTCTGGAGCTGACCGAGCAGATTGAGCGCCGCATGAGCCGCTTTATCGAGAACGACAAACGGCAGAAGGTGATCGATGATTCGGGTATTCCCGACCTCGACGAGCGGCTGAAACAAACGCGCACTTCGGTCCGGCTGAATACCTTAAAACTGTCAGAATCAGGAGAGGCTAAAAAAAGTTCATCGATTGTGGCATTTATTGCCAGTTATGCGATGGGGATCATCATCTACTTTTTTGTGTTTATGTACGGCGCCATGGTGATGCGCAGCGTGATGGAAGAAAAGAAAAGCCGCATCATCGAGGTGATCATTTCGTCGGTAAAACCTTCGCAGCTGATGGCCGGAAAGATCATCGGTACGGCGCTGGTTGGATTAACCCAGGTGGCCATTTGGGTAGCTTTGGGCGGTATCGGACTTTTTGTGGTGCAGGGATTTTTTGCACCTGAAGCCGCTCAGCAAATGGGGCAAAGCCTCATGGAAGCGCAGGGTGGCATGAACCCCGCCATGGCACAGGCTGTCGAACCCAATAAGGTGAATGAAATCATGGAAATGATCGGGAACCTGAACATTCCGCTGATCCTGTTCTCGTTTGTATTTTATTTCCTGGCGGGTTACCTTTTGTACAGTTCGTTGCTGGGCGCCGTTGGGGCCGCTGTCGACAACGACGAGGATTCGCAGCAAATGGTATTTCCGGTTACTTTCCCGTTGATCCTTTCGATCATGTTGCTGTTTCCGATTGCCAAAAATCCCGAAGGGCAGCTGGCATTCTGGACATCGATCATTCCGTTTACTTCGCCCGTTGCCATGATGGCCCGTATTCCCTATGGTTTACCTACCTGGGAAATTCTGCTTTCGATGGCGCTGTTGGTTTTGGCAACTGTGGGAGCCATTTATGCCGCTGCCAAAATCTATCGCGTGGGTTTGCTGATGTACGGGAAGAAGGTGAATTTGAAAGAGCTTATCAAGTGGTTGCGGTATAAAAATTAAAAAATCTCAAAAAAAGAAGGATAATCCTTTGCGTATTATTTAGATTTAATAAAAATTACCTATATTGCTCAGATTATGACAATAATCATGTACCATACTTATATGTGTTGCTGTTCGGAAATTTCCGGAAAGGTATTGTCGTAGTGTAAATTGAACTTAGTCGAGTGACGATAACAAGGCCTTTCCTAATAACGGGAAGGCTTTTTTATTGGTATTTATTGGGAAGAAACATATAACTCAAAAAATAGAACAAGATGACACAGGTTCCAAACAGTCGGCAGACCAAAGGAAAGGTGGCATCTTAATCCGCAAAGGAGAAATTAAAATTAACAAGATGAGAGCACAAAACATTCTTGAAACGATTGGCAACACGCCACATGTGAAGATTAACCGATTGTACCCCGAAGGATACGAGGTATGGGTAAAAGTTGAAAAAACAAATCCGGGGGGAAGCATCAAAGACCGTATTGCACTGTCGATGATCGAAGAGGCCGAAAAGAACGGTATTCTGAAGGAAGGTTCGATAATAATTGAACCCACTTCCGGAAATACGGGTATCGGACTGGCGCTGGTGGCTGCGGTGAAAGGTTACCGCCTGATCCTGACCATGCCCGAGTCGATGTCGCTCGAAAGACGCCGTGTGTTGACTGCTTTGGGTGCCGAACTGGAACTTACTCCCAAAGAAAAGGGAATGAAGGGAGCGATTGCCAGGGCGCAGGAACTTTCGGCAGAAATCCCGAATTCGTGGATTCCGTTGCAGTTTGATAACCCGGCCAACGTGGCTGTTCACCGCGATTTTACTGCACAGGAAATTATCAACGACTTCCCGGAAGGTTTTGATTACCTGATTACGGGTGTGGGAACCGGTGGCCATATTTCAGGAGTGGCAGAGGTTTTAAAGGCAAAATTCCCAAACATTAAAGTGTTTGCGGTAGAACCCGATACCAGCCCGGTAATTGGCGGAAAAGATCCGGGGCCACATACCATCCAGGGAATCGGGGCAGGCTTTATTCCGAAAAACCTGAATACAGAGTTGCTCGACGGAACCATTGAGGTGGGCAAGGAAGAGGCTTTTGAATACGCACAAAGAGCGGCTAAAGAGGAAGGACTTTTTGTGGGGATCTCTTCGGGAGCTTCGCTGGCTGCAGTCGCTAAAAAAATCAAGGAACTGCCCAAAGGCTCAAGGATTCTTACCTTCTCGTACGACCATGGGGAAAGATACTTATCAATCGACGGATTGTATTAAAGAGGGAGCCGGTTAGTTTTAACTGGCTCTCAATCGTTTTGGGACAAGAAAGTTCGGGACGCTGGAGGACGTGTCAATGTAGTTGATCGAACAAAAGTCCAAAAACAGTTGTTTCTTTCGTAATCAAAAACTAACAGAAATGAAGAAAGTATTGTTTTTACTGCTTGCCATTGGTTTGTTTGCCTGTGGTTCGGCAGAAAAGAAGACGGATACAAAGTCGGCGACTCCGGCCGAGGTGACGGAAGTTTCGCTGAGTATTGGCGGTATGACTTGCGAGCATTGTGTGATGTCAGTAGAAAAAGGGATCGGCGGTTTGGACGGAATTGAGGCCGTGAAGGTGACGCTCAGTGATTCAACCGCCGTGGTGAAATACAACGCTTCGGTGTTGAAACTCGACGATATTAAGGAAGCTGTAAAAAAGCGTGGCTACGAAGTGAAATCTGTCGAATAGGCTTGTTTTTAGCTGGTTGAGGAAAATAATCGGCTGTATTTCTTTTATGTTTGGGTAGATTTTGTATATTGAGCCAATGTGATGAAATAGAAAACATGAAAACAAACAACAGGAAATTAGAAACCAGGGAACGGGGTCCGGTTTGGAAAGCAAAAATCGGCCTGCATTCCGGGATTTCTGACAAGACGTTTACCGTCTTCAGAAAATCCAAAAAGTGGGAAACGTACATCTATCTGAATTAAATAAAAGCTCCGGTCAAACGACCGGAGCTTTTTTTATGTTGGCCTTAGGGTGTTGGGAGCTTATACTTCTAGTGGGTTATAAACCGTGCCAATAAACAACAAGGTATTGGTAGTGCGTTCACGAATAGCAAAAACAAACGGTTTGTCAAAGTGTACGGTGGGTGTTCCTCCGCCTGTTGATGTAGTGAAAAATCCTATTGTAGTAACGGCAGCAGCTTCTGTCCCTTCTTCATTTACATCCACAAAAGTGTTTTGTTTTACGAAAGAAATAAACGTGGCAACATCGCTCAGGTTTGAGAAATCAGCCGTATTTGGGGAAAATGCATCTTGCATTCCCATATTTGTGAGGCTTTCATTCAGTTTTTTTTCGTACTTGAATTTGAATCTCGGCAACAGTACGTTGTATTCCATTTTATCTTCCTGCTGGTCGAGTCCCGAGGTGATTTCTTCGTAGGTTTCTCCGGTAAAAACGGGTAGCATTCCGGGCAGACTTTCGTTGGGTAAAATAAGGTCCATTACAAAATTATCGCGGCCATAGCTGAGTTCGTATGCCGAGAAGCCATTTCCGTTGTATCTTCTTAGCGGAATCTTTCCCGACATAGTAGGGACTTCGATACTTTCACCATTGCTGAGTGTAAAAGGCAAATCCTCCGTAGCATCTTTTTCAAACTGTTGTGTCCAGTCGCCTTTAAAATACACCGCATTTAGCAGAAACATTACTGCATCGCCTGAGATTTCATTTAAAACCTTGTCGATTTTTCTGTTTGTATGATCCGATGCCCAGCCGTTGATTCGTTTTAAGGTGTTGACCACGTCGCTAAAATCGATTCCTTCGATATCTGCCTGGTAATCGGTTTTCATGGCCTCTTTGTACGAAGGTTTTATCGGAAATCCATTCCTGTAAAACATGGCATTGGCCAGGTTAAGCGTCACCTTGTTGTCGGCTTCCAGTAATTGCTCCACCAGCGTTTGATAAAGCTCATTTATTTCTTCCTGAGTCAGGTTGTTATAACCCAGCATGTCACGCATTTGCGTAAAAGTATTGCCGGCTGCTCCGTTCATGGCCATATTCAAAGCTATGTTGGCACTAAGGGGCGAAAGCATCATGTTTTCCTGTTCTTCACCGGCTACTTTTGTAAAAAGGGAAATGCCAAAATGGTTGCTTTTGGTTAACACCTCGGTGGCGTAGTCAGGAAGTACGATGGATTTGGGCTCCCTGGTTTCGGGTTGATCGTCGTCGTTGCTTTGCTGGCAGCTTAGTAACCCCGTAAGCAGGAAGGCAAGAAGAAGCGTAATAGTTGTTTTCATAGTCAAGTTTTTGAATGATAGATTTTTTACATAGATGGATTTGCTTGGGAAATGGTTGCTTTGTGTTCGGAATTTATTTTGCAAAAGAGACTTGTTCTTTATGTATTTTTTGAACTAAAGAACGAGTCTTTAAGCTCAATTTAGGCTGCTTTAAGAGTTGGTAAAATTGAAAAAGCTCCGATCAAACGAATGCTGACCGGAGCTTTTTTCTGCTTGCAATTTGGCTGATCCTATTTGTATTCGTCCCAGCTTTTTATTTTGATATCTTCCAGTGTGTATTTGCAAATTCCGTAAAGGAAAGCGCTTGCCACACGTGCATTGGTAATCAGCGGAATGTTGTAGTCGATGGCGTTACGGCGGATGTTGTAGCCGTTTTTCAACTCCCGGTTGGTATGGTTTTTCGGGATATTGATCACCAGATCGATTTTTTTCTGCTTAATATAATCCAGCGTATTTGGCGACTGTCCTTCTTCGTCGGGCCAGTAAATCAGTGTATTCTGAACACCATTGTCGCGGAAGAACTTGTGCGTTCCTTCGGTGGCAAAAATGTTGAAGCCACGTTCTACCAGCATCCGGGCGCTGTTGAGCAACTCCAGTTTTCCGCGCGAAGGTCCGGAGGAGATCAGGATGTCTTTCTTCGGGAAATTATAGCCTACTGAGAGCATTGATTTGAGGATAGCCTCGTAGAAATTCTCCCCGATACAACCTACTTCTCCGGTCGACGACATATCCACACCCAGTACGGGGTCGGCTTTCAGCAAGCGCGCAAACGAGAACTGAGGCGCTTTTACTCCCACATAATCCAGTTCAAACAGTGATTTGTCAGGTTTTGGAACATCGATTCCCAGCATCACTTTGGTCGCGATCTCAATCAGGTTGAGCTTCATTACCTTCGATACAAACGGGAAGCTTCGCGAAGCACGCAGGTTACATTCAATTACTTTTATGTCGTTGTCTTTGGCCAGGAACTGCATGTTGAAAGGCCCGGTAATTTCGAGTCCTTTGGCAATCTGACGGGCAATTTTCTTCACCCGGCGGATGGTTTCCACGTACAGTTTCTGTGGCGGGAACACGATGGTGGCATCACCTGAGTGAACCCCGGCAAATTCCACGTGTTCAGAAATGGCATAAGCGATCATTTCACCGTTGTTGGCCACCGCGTCAATTTCAATTTCCTTGGCATTTTCGATAAACTCAGTTACCACCACCGGATGTTCTTTCGATACATTGGCGGCCATTTCGAGGAAGTGTACCAACTGATCGGGGTTCGAAACCACGTTCATGGCTGCTCCCGAAAGTACATACGACGGACGGATCAGTACCGGGTAACCCACTTCGTCCACAAACTTGTTGATCTCTTCGATGGTGGAAAGGCGTGCCCAGCGTGGCTGGTCTACACCCAGGCTGTCAAGCAGCGACGAGAATTTCTCGCGGTCTTCGGCATTGTCGATTTTGACCGGCGAAGTTCCCAGCACCGGAACATTCTGTCCGTGCAGTTTCATGGCCAGGTTGTTCGGAATCTGTCCACCCATCGAAACCACCACTCCGTGCGGATTCTCAAGGTCGTAAATATCCATTACACGCTCAAAACTCAACTCGTCGAAATAAAGCCGGTCGCAGGTATCGTAGTCGGTACTAACCGTTTCCGGGTTGTAGTTGATCATTACCGCGCGGTAGCCCTGTTCTTTAATGGTGTTGATGGTATTTACGCTACACCAGTCAAATTCCACCGAACTTCCGATACGATAAGCACCCGATCCGAGCACCATTACCGATTTGTGATCACCTAAATAATGAACATCGTTTTCGGTACCGTTGTGTGTCAGATACAGGTAGTTGGTTTGAGCGGGATACTCGCCAGCCAGTGTATCGATCTGTTTTACCACCGGAACAATGCCATTTGCCTTACGGTAATCACGGACACGCAGTAAATCGCTGTAAATTTCTTTTACCGAACTTTTAATCACCAGGCGGGCAATCTGGAAGTCAGAAAAACCTGCCTGTTTGGCTGCCTTCAACAGTGGTACCGGAAGCTGTTCGAGTTCGTTTACCTGGCGCAGTTCCAGTTTTATCTTGTAAATGTTGTTTAGCTTTTGCAGGAACCAGCGGTCGATTCTTGTTTTTTCGTGAATCTCATCGATCGAGTAGCCTTTGTTAAAAGCTTCGGCAATGGCAAAAATCCTGCGGTCGGTTGGGTTGGTGAGCTCTTGTTCTATTTCCTGGATGTTGATCTCTTCGCGGTTGCCAACAAATCCGTGCATGCCGAGTCCCACCATGCGGATACCTTTCTGAATGGCTTCTTCAAAAGTACGTCCGATGGCCATGATCTCGCCCACCGATTTCATCGAACTACCGATGTTTTTGGAAACGCCTACGAATTTACTCAGATCCCAGCGCGGAATCTTTACCACACAGTAGTCGAGTGCGGGTTCAAAA
>JBKDZK010000086.1:0-1705 GCA_047971205.1 Draconibacterium sp. | reverse complement strand
AAATCAGGATGACCAGATAGATATAAACAAATTTGCCTGCGAAGGGGCAAGTTTATCAACAGGAAGATGAAATTTTTTAAGTTTCAGAAAATCAACTTATTTTTGACCTGAATAGATACCTCTGTTTTAATATTTCTTTCTGCCAAAAATTGCTGTTGGTTAATTTGGTGAAGAATATTTCCGATATAAACGAAAATCAGTTTCTGGTCGTTGTTTTTTCTTTTAGGGGTGGCTGTTAAACCATACAAATAGAATGCATTAAAATTGATAATTGCTTCTCGAAAGGATTTAGCGGGGATATGATGGCATTCGTCAATAATAATTGTTCCAAAGGCATTCGATATTTCGTTATAGTCATCTAATCTCGATAAAGATTGAATCATTGCAATAGTAATTTGCTTGCCTATCTTTTTCTTTTGATTTCCGAATTGTCCTATGTCTTTTTTCGGAATTTTCAGGAAATCCTGAATGCGTTCAATCCATTGGTCAAACAACTGTTTTCTATGAACGATGATTAGAGCAGGTTGTCGTTTTTCTGCAATTATCTCAAGTCCGATTACTGTTTTACCTGAACCAGGCGGAGATACAATTACTCCAAAATCTTTTTCACGTATTTTTTCAAGTGCAATTTCCTGATGGTCTTGTAATGTTATCTCCGATTCAAAATCAATGGAATCTTTTTTCTCTCGTTTATCAATTATTTTGAAAGGAATTTTTTCTTTGGTACAGAACTGAATCAGTGATGCCGAAAAGCCTAGTGGAATCATTACCTCATTTTCTGATTCCTCAATTAACTTGAAGAACTTTTCGGTATTAAAAACACTTTTCCCAAGGTTCTTCTTTGCCAGGTAATCTGAGTTATAAAAATTCAATTGTTCTCGCAGAAAAACGATTAGCTTCTGACTTAATTGAGTCCTTTTAAGGTAAATCTGATTGCTTATAACGATTTCCAGTTCATACGGTTTGCTGAGCTCTGGAGAGGATATAAAAACGTCATTCGGTTGAACATCAAACAATTCTTCGTAGAGTTTTTTTAGTTCCGATATAGAAACCCTACTAATTGATTCTAAAAATTCCCATTGGTTCTCAATTGGTTCAAAATTTTCAGGTTTTATGAAACACGAATTGCCTTCAACCATTGAGTTTCCTTGAAATGGAAGTGCAATTAAATTTCCCATTCCTTTGCCAGAATGATAATCCTGATTCGGAAACAACCTGTCGAAACTTGGTTCTTTTTCGAAATGCGAAATAATATTTGAGTGCCGTAGCAACTCAAACATAATTTTTCGACTTTGTTGTGCAGGGAAAGCACTTTCGAAGAACACCCACAAGTGACCGCCATTTCCTGAACGAGAACGTTCGATGTAAGATGAGATTTTAAAGGTTGAACAAGTATTGTGTAGTTTTAAAATTGTTTCTTTCCAATTTTGTTTATCAAAATCAACTGCAATAAAAAACGAAGTATTGTCTTCAAGCAAGGGGTAAATACCACAAGTTTCGTCGCCTGAAAGGTGCGATTCTATTGCAGAATTATCGAATGGTAAATACTCTTTGTTTTTGTAATTTTTAAAAGTTCCTCCCTGCGCTTTGTGTTTGTTGTAATCTGTCCAATCAACTTTGTATGTTGGCATATAACCACTTCGTCCATCCTTTTCCCAACGAACTGCATAGATGTCTGTCCTTCCTTGGAAAAGAGATTTGTATA
>JBKDZK010000085.1:0-2579 GCA_047971205.1 Draconibacterium sp. | reverse complement strand
ACAAATATCCACCAGCTTAGGGTGGTTTTATAGGCAAAGTTTTCGAGCCATTTATTCATGGCGTACCAGGCTATTGGCGTGGCTATTACAAAAGCAATGGCAACCCATTTTACAAAGTCTTTATTCAGCATGGCAAGGATTTCGGAAACTTTGGCACCGTTTACCTTTCGGATACCGATTTCTTTGATCCTATTTTGTGCTGCTAACACCGACATAGCAAAAATTCCCATGCAACTAATAACAATAGCACAAACAGCAAACAACGTAAATGCCTTTCTGAACTTCACTTCTTCCTTGTATAAATGTTCGATGGCCTGACTGAAAAAAGAAACATTCACAGGAAAGGAAGGAGACAATTCTGCGGTCATTGATTGTATATCTTCAAATGTATTTCGCAGTGCCTTAAAATTCTCCGTCCTTAATTTTAAGAGTGCAATTGAAGCGTATTTATCGTTTCTGATGACCAGTGGTGCAATCGGTTCGTCAACGGGTCTGAAATGAAAGTCTTTTACAACACCAACAATTTCATAATCCGGCCCTTTGTGCCTGGGCATTATTGCTCCAATAGGATCGGTGATTCTATATTCCCGGCAGAATTGTTGGTTTACAATTACTTTATGTTTATCAGTTTCCAAATTATCAACGTAAAATCGTCCTTTTAAAAGTTGCAGTCCCATAATATCGAAAAAGCCTGCATCGGCACTAAATGTCCTGAATTCAACATGTTTTTTTTCTCCATTTTGATGAAGGGCAAGCCCCCAGCCCGAGTTCATTTTTCCCGGAAAATATTGAGTGAATATCACTTCTTCAACGTTTGCCTGCGCAAGTAACCCTTCTTGCAGAACTTCTTTTTTGCCGGTCAATTGGTCGGTAAACTCTATTCCGACAATATTTTCCTGGTTCATTCCCAGGTTACTGCTCCCAAAATCAATCTGCTTTTGTATTAAAATGGTAAAAAGGATCAGGATAATGGCAACTACAAATTGTGCAGAAACCAGTGCCCCTTTTCCAAGTGCTTTGGTGCGCGAGAAAACAATTTTCTTTTTAAGGTTAATCAAGGTTTCGGAAGAAGCAATCCGAAGTGCAGGCACGATGCCGCACAATAGGCTAAGGATAAAAATACACGCCAGAGAGATGATCAGGAAATTAGTGGAATAAATGATTTGCGGATTAAATAATATTCCTGTCTGACGGGCAAGTATTGGCGTAACAATATACGAGATCAGGCAAGCAAAAATAAACGCGAACGTAAATAAAAGAAATGTTTCAAAGAGCATTTTTAGCATTATTTCAAACCGTTTTGCCCCGATGACTTTTAAGATCCCGGTTTGTTTTATTTGGTCTCTCCATTGTGCCGCAGAAATATTGATGAAATTAACAAGGGTTACTATTAAAATCAGCAGTGCTACAACAGAAAGTAAAATTACCTGTATTTCTTTTCCGCTTTTTATGAAAGTAAGATAGTCGTGGGACGAGAAATAAATATTATCCAAGGGTGCTAATTTTAATTCAGCAATTTCTTTTCTCTCTTCTTCCGGGAACAATTTTATAACCTGATTTTGAACAGAGGACGGGTTTACTTCATCGTTTAATAAAAGAAAAGTTTGATAGTTGTTCCATTGCCAACTGGTGAAATCTTCTGCATTGTCAGACTGCACCCGTTTCATAGTTTCAATACTCGCAATTGAACTAAACGAAAAGATGGTGTTTGATGGTTGTTCGTTTAATACCGCGGTTACGGTGAGCAAATGTTTATTGTCGAGTTTAACCGCTTCCCCAATAGCAGGCTGGCTGCCAAACAAGCGTGTTGCCAATTGCTTTGAAATTACTATCGACATTGGGTTTTCAAGTGCCGTTTTTATATTGCCTTCCGAAGCGGTATAATCAAAAAGGTTGAAGAAATCTCTGTCAGAAAAGACTAAATCAGACTCAACAGGCTCTTTATTTTCGACCTGATAAACAGGAGGGTTCCACTTACCCCTCATTCTGATCGATTTTTTTATTCCGGCAATGCTGGCATCTATGGCGGGTTTTAAAACTGCTGGGGTAAACAACCAGCCTTCTCCCGGTTGTACGAGGTAAATATTTTGATGATTTGTGTGAAATTTATCCGTAGAGAATTCGCTATATGAATAAGCTGATAAAATGACCACCAACGACAGGCTCACCGAAAGCCCAAGAAGATTAATGCCCGTTATTATCGGTTTTCGTAGCAGGTTCCGAAAAGTTAATTTTATTATTTTCATCATTTTATCTTGTTTTTATCGATCAATTATTTTATCCAATAATCAAAGTTTTCAATTCATCATTGTAAATCATAGTTCCAGACTCTATTCATACCGGAGAGCTTCGACCGGATTACGTGTGGCTGCACGCCAGCTTTGCCACCCAATTAAGTGCCAGCGGCACGATGTTATGGTAGCTATGGCAGTAATGCCGACAGCAAAGTCCCGTAGGGACGGCGTTAGTGCTTCACTGCTTGTAACATCCGAATAACCAGTCATTTATATCAATTTTTATTTTAACCAAAACATCATCGCTACGCGATTTATTCAATGAGATGAATCTCATTTCTACCA
>JBKDZK010000084.1:0-3976 GCA_047971205.1 Draconibacterium sp. | reverse complement strand
AAGGCAAATTATTCTCACAGACCGTATCGGCAAATACAAAACTGAAAGTATCGCTGACGGTAAACACCAAGGTCACCGTGCTGTCGCAACCATTTACGGTTGGGAAAGTTTCAGTGCAAACGGCATCTGCATACAGCAATTGTGTGCCGAATGTATCAGGCAGCTCATTTTGACAAATACTTACTGTATCGACTACATTAAAAATATCGTTTACGGTAAGCGAAAGGATAATAATACTGTCGCAACCCGTAATGGTTTGCAGCGTATCCCGGTAAATACCACTTTCGGTGAGTAATTCTCCTCCAAAAGGATAAGTATTTCCTGTACATATTGCTGTATCAGCCGGAATTTCATAAACCGGATTTACCGTCAGGTTTAACACTATTACACTGTCGCAATTGGAGATGGATATTAAGGTGTCTTTATAAATCCCTTCTATTGTAAGTGTTTTATCTCCAAAAATATATGCATCTCCTTCGCAAATACTGGCATCAACAGGCGTTTCATAAATTGGATTTACTGTCAGGTTCAAAGTTACAATGCTATCGCATCCACTTGCTGCAGTTAAAGTATCTTTGTATTCTCCGGCAGTCGAAATAGCCGTCCCGGCAAATGCATATAGGTCTCCCTGGCAAATTGCTGTATCTATTGTTTTGTAAATCTTCGGATTAACCGTTAATTGCAGTGTAACCACGCTGTCGCAACCCGAAACAGAAGTGAAAATATGCACATATTTTCCGGAAATGTTGTAATCAGTTCCGCCAAAATTATAACTGTCACCTTCGCAAATGCTAACAGAGGTTGAATCATCATAAACAGGTTTAACTTCCAGGTTTAATATCATTATGCTATCACACATAAAATCGGTTTGCAGCGTGTCTTTATATATGCCGGATGTTGTAATTGTCTCTCCGGCAAAACTTACACTTTCTCCTTCGCAAATTGCAGAGTCAATCTGAATTTCATAAACGGGGTTTACATCCAGCGTTAATACTACTATGCTGTCGCAATTCGATACAGATTGCAAAGTGTCCCGGTATGTTCCATTGGCAGAAAGTATTTGGCCGCCAAAGTTGTATGAATCACCTTCGCAAATGCTGGCTTCAATAGATGTTTCAAGTGCCGGATCAACATTCAATGTTAAAATCAATACACTATCACAACCATTAATAGTTTGTAAAGTATCTTTATAAACGCCTTCCAGACTTAACTGCTTTCCGTTAAAAAGGTAACTATTGCCTTCGCAAATACTCGCTGCAATTGGTATTTCGTAGGTTGGATTTATAGTCAGATTCAGTGTAACAATGCTATCACAACCAAATTCACTATGAAAGGTTTCGTTATAAGTACCACTTTTAGTTATCATTTGAGAACCAAAAGCATAAGGTGTTTCGGATGAGCAGAGGACTATCTCGGTACTCCCGCTTTCGTACAATTTTACGTCATCAAAATAAACCATACTGTTGCCATACAACTCAACGGAAGTTGGCGTAACTCCATTTAATATAGGAAACTCGCTAACTACCTCGCCTCCCGAAGTGCTGGTAGCCTGTGTTCCGTTTACAAACACTTTGTATTTGCCTGCCGGAAAATCAAATTCCATTCCAAGATGATACCAGGTATTGGATGTAGCTGGTTGCAATACATACTGTGTTCCGTAACCTCCGGAACTTCCGGAGTAATTAAAGGTAATCAGGTTGCCGTTATAAGATTCCACTCTGCCCGGAAATGCTCCCCAACTTCCAATTGATGGATTTCCCAGTCCCATTCCGCACCTGCCTCCGCTAGTTACATTTGTTGCATACATCCAGCCTTCCAGTGTCGTTTTTTCGTGGGCTTCCGAAACCGGCTTTGATAGATTTGCAGCCCAACTTGAACCGGAAACCTGAAAAGATTGCGCTCCATACTTTACCGGAGTGTTAACTATTTTTTGGTCAGCATTTCCTGTCCCGTTGTAACGGATTACCCAACCAGAAGGAAGTGTCCCAAGGGTACCACTTTCAAAATCATCCATAACCAATGAATTTGAAGGGTCTCCGATGGTATCGTTATACGTTGGATGAACGGTTAAATTCAGTTGAACCACGCTGTCGCATCCATCAACTGTCGGGTAAGTTTCGTAGTAGATTCCGCTTGTGCTGAGCTGTTGCGAACCAAAAGTGTACGGTACTTCACTGGCGCAGATTTCGGCTTCGATTGGTGGAAGAGTGGAGCCTTTAGTCCCTTGGTATAACTGGAATATTTCTGGCGGCGACAAGACTTTGTTGTACATCCTCAAGTCATCGATTACACCTTTAAAATATTCTGCCCCCCGGCTTGCATATCCAATTGTCAGCGGATTTGTAATGCTTCCGAATGGTCCGGAAGAAGAAATTGTTTCGGCCACTAACTGGCCGTTTACATAAATTTGTCTGTATTCTCCCGGATTATTGGCAGTAACAACAATATTGTACCATTTATCGGCTTCCAGAGGCCGTGTTGTAGTATTCAAAAAGCCGTTGTACTCCCATTGAAGGTTTCCGTCTGATTGTATTCGTAGCAAGTAATTGGTTGCCGATGTATAGTTCGATTTCCCAAAGATCATTGCATTCTGAAGTACGGCAGGTTTTATCCAGCAAGAGAAGCTTAGTGCTTCTGACATGTTTAACTCATCAGAATGCTGAATCGAAATGCCATCGTTACCATCGAACAAATAGGCGCTGTTTGCTGTTCCGTTTCGGTCTTCGGTAAGAGTTGCCCCTGAAACTGTACCGTCATGTCCATTTTCACTGGCATCTGTGGCATCACCATCCAAAGGATAGTAGGTTACCAGGTTTTCGGGTGCTACTACCGATACTCCATAACTTTGATTTATGGTGATATTCGTGGTGGCAGTGGCGGTGTAGGCGCTGTCAAGATTAAGCAGCGTTGCAGAAATGATGTAAGTACCTGCTTTTGAATAAGCATGGTAAGCATTTTCTGAAGCTGTTCTTCCCACAATTGCTGTGGTATCGCCAAAATCCCAGTAAATACTGTCTACATCCGTAGTTTCTGCCGTAAAGGTTACCACGCTGTTACTGCATGCCGGATCTGTTTCGGCTGTTATTGTTCCGCGTGGATTATAATCCTGGCTGTACGATTCGGTGTAAGCGCTGCTCCACATGCCAAGCGAATCGCGGAACTGAAATGAAATGTTATGAGTTCCTCCGGGTAAGGAAGAAACATCCACCACTTCGTCGAGATTCAGCGATTTTAGCGGTGTAGCCAAATCGACTTCTATTGCAAATGCAATCTGGTCATCAGCCCAGTAACGGTATCCTGTAATTTTATTTCCGGTGGTAACTACTTCATCTTCGTATTTACTGAGAAGCTCTGAATAAGCGGGGCCCCAAACGCCGGTTTCATCCTGAAAACGGTAGGTGATCGAATGCAATCCGTCGCTCAGCGCTGAAATATCGAGCTGTGTGTCGAGTAAATATTCCGAACCTGTTGGAATTGCACTTCTTACAGATGAGGAAATATCTCCGTTAAACCAGTATTCTAACGCTGTCAATTCGCGCATATTGGGAGTCGGTTGGACAGGAAATTTAGCAAAGAGCTGACTAAAAGCCGGGCTCCATTTTCCGGCTTCATCTCTGAAACGAGTGCTAATGATATGTAACCCATCATTTAGGGTTGAAACATCAAGCAAAGTATTCAAATTTATTTGAGAACTTGTTGTAACCAGATCAGCCTGAACTGTGGAATAATCACCATTGAACCAGTACTCAAATGCGGTAAGTTGGTGAAGTTCGGGTAAGTCTTCCTGATTTTCTTTTGTAAAGTACCACGAGGCTACCGGGCCCCATTTTCCCTGCTCGTCCTGTAACCTGAGACTCACAAAATGAAAACCGATGTTGAGGGAAGATACATCAAGCATTTTATGAAGGTTGAGCAATGAAGTTGCCGCAAAAGCCGAGTCTTTCCTGTTGCTGTAGTCATTGTTAAACCAATATTC
>JBKDZK010000083.1:0-2836 GCA_047971205.1 Draconibacterium sp. | reverse complement strand
AAAATGCAAATCCCCAACGGGATTTGTGTGTGAATAACCCAATTTTTTTTGCGAAAAATATTTTTTATCTTACTTGCAATACACTGTAAATCAAAATATTTTTTTTCTCACTGAATTACTGCTTTCGGGTGTTCGTCCCGAGGTGTTAAAAGAGCTGGAAAAACACGAAGTAACCGGATTGCTGGGCGAAGGAATGATTCTTCCGGGTTTTGATCTGGCTATTTCAAAAGCGCGGGAATTGTAGCAGGGTGTCCCGAAAGCAACTTTGGAACACCCTTGTTGGAGTTTCCTTTCAAACAGGGAAACTATAGCTCTTCCCCGTATTGCCAGCCGTCACGAACCGGTTCCTTTATGTAATTGTTTAAGGCCTCGTTGTTGGTGACTTTCATATTTTTGGCATCGTATTCAACGCGGGTGTTAAAACGTTGGGCCAAAACACCCAGCAGGGCCATTTCTGTTAAGTCGGCGGCATAATCAAAATTCGATCCCGGTAGCGGACCGTCTCCTGTAAGTGCGCGGAAGAATTCCTGCTGCGGGCCTCCTTCAATCCGGGGAATGCTTGCTTCGGGCATCTCTTGCTCCACCCAGTTGTCCCAATCAGCTTTCGACATCATCAGCTGGGCATTGTTGGGTCGTCCGCCGGTTATAATGTTTTGCTTTTCGCCTACCATAATCATTCCCGATCCGGGTAATTCCGGTATTTTCCATTCGGGACGGTTTTCGGGTTTTAAGCCTCCTTCGTACCACATTAAGGTAACAGGCGGTTGGCTGCCACGCTCCGCGAATTCAAATTTTATGATCGACTGATCGGGTAAAAATCCTTCGGGAGCACCCGAGTGAAAAAGTGCTTCGGTGGTGTGAGGCGTTCCCAGGTTGAGCGACCAGAAAGGGGCGTCGAGCGTATGACAGGCCCAGTCGCCCAGTTCGCCATTCCCGAAATCGTAAAAGCCGCGCCAGGTTTTCGGAGCATACACACTGTTGTAAGGTCTTTTGGCAGCCGGGCCAAGCCACAAATCCCAATCAAGAAATTCAGGGATAGCCTGTGCCTGTGGCGGATAATTATCAGCTTTGTTAAAATATTTGTCGGGGCCAAATTCAGGGCCGTCAAACCAGGCAATTACTTCTTTTACCTGTCCCAGAACGCCGGCATCCACCCATTCTTTTACGCGCCGGATTCCGTCGGTGGCATGCCCCTGGTTTCCCATTTGGGTGATTACGTTGTAATGATGAGCTGCCTTTTTCAGGGTTCTCAGCTGCCACACGTTGTGCGCAAGCGGTTTTTCAACATACACGTGTTTCCCCAGTTGCATGGCCGCCACGGCTGCCGGGAAATGCGTATGATCGGGAGTGGAGATCATCACCGCATCGATCTCGTTGCTCATTTCATCCAGCATTTTCCGGAAGTCCTTGAATTTACGCGCATTCGGGAAAGTGTTAAAGCCTTTTGCTGCTCGCTGATCATCTACATCGCACATGGCAACCACATTGTGTACGGCTTGCCCGTTTTCATCGAGGCAGGAGCTCCACTGGGCTTCTCCGCGGCCGCCAACACCCACAATGGCAATGTTTAATTTTTTGGAAGAAGAGCAACTCAGAAGGTGGGGGATGATGGCTGTTCCGGCAACCACAGCAGAAGTCGACCGAATGAAATTTCTTCTTGTAAGTGAATTCATTGTATCAGGTTAAATGGTTTAGAATGCTATCAAATATATTAATTAATATTCAGAATGTGGAAGTTATAGAAGCGGTTTTAAGGGTTTCGACGTTTGGCGAGGAGTGTTTTACTGGTTTGGGTTAGTCCTTTGTCAATGGTATTTGTTTATTTCCTGAAAATAGGATCAGGCGGTTTAGCTTTTATTCTCAAGCCTTATTCTCATTAAACAAAGTTTGCAATCAAATTGCAGTAAATATTTTCTGTTTTGGTCTTCCAGGTAAAGCGGTTCGGGCGGTGTGTTTTGGGCTCCCTGAAATCGTTCGCAATACCCCAGTTCATACTTTAAGCAGTAACGCGTTGTCATTAGCAACTGGTTTTCTTTTGCTGAACTTACTTCAAGCGCCTTTTCCTGCTTTTCTACGCCATGTTCCCGGTAAAACTGCGCTGCCTTTTCGTTTGAAATATTGGCAGAGAAATCCACGTCCTTCTGGGGAAAATCAATCGTTTTTAGTTGTTGATCTGTATCTTTTCTTGCAAACGCTGAAATCCGGGCTGCCTCGTGTTTTTCAAACAGTATTCTCCTGATCTCATTTAATTCCGACATGCGGAAAAAATAACTCGCTTGGCAGTTGTTCTTCACTTCCGTAATGTTGAACATTGAATTGCCCGACTTGGAAAGCTGAGAAACAAGAATTGTAAGGATGCCGGCAGGCTTGGGTACACATTCCCCGGTTGGCGCTTCTTCCGGTTGTAACCTCGCTAAAATAGCACTGCCCGCTAAGGCTGACGCACAATGCCCCGTGAACAAAATATTCCAGCTCCGTAGTTTATTGCAGCCTTTCCGGATTCAAGTTTTTGGCAGGAGCTAAAAGTTCTATTTCTGCCATATTTTTCAATGGTAAATCTAAATCTACCGGATCATTATTTGCCGCTTCACATTCTTTGGGCAAAAGTAAACCAATTTCACCATTTTTCTTTTTGAAGGATGGTTTATAATGCGAGTTGCATTTGTAACGAATGATTCAGTTAATAGTACAGGCTCGGTCAGACTGTGATTTTCTTGCTAGTGTTAAGTCAAGTGTGAGATTTTGGGTAAGCTGCCGTAATTTTTCGTGTTTTGGGAAATTAGAAAAAGTAAGCATAGCAGTAGCTACGTGAGGCTTTTTATAATGAAACAAAACC
>JBKDZK010000082.1:0-3368 GCA_047971205.1 Draconibacterium sp. | reverse complement strand
GTTCTGCAAGAATAAAAGACTAAATATAAGGGGGATATAAATCAAATGCCGGGATAATATATCCTGCGTTTTCCTCCAAAAAAATGTGCGGGTTAATTTATAAGCAGGGTTATTTTTGATTTTTTTCATCCGTATTAATTTTATGAACAGTGTGCTGTATCAATCTCTTTGTACGACCTCAAATTGCTTTTTCAAACTGATGTTTTCGGAACTGTTCCCGATTTGAACTTCAAACATTCCGGGTTCCACGGTCCATTGCATATTTTTGTCCAGCAGTTCCATATCTTCAGGTTTTAATGTAAAATGAACCGTTTGGGTTTCACCCGGACTCAGCGCTACATGCTCAAAATCACGAAGTTGGGTTTCGTAAACAGTTACACTACTCACTAAATCTTTCAGGTAGAGTTGCACCACTTCGTCGCCCGCACGTTTGCCTGTGTTGGTAACTTCTACCGAAACATGGATTTCCCCTGGGGGCCTTGTACTTCCGGGGTTACGGTCAGGTTTTTAAGTTCGAAACTCGTGTAACTCAGTCCAAAACCGAAGGGGTACAGCGCACCGTTTACCCGGGTGTTTCCATAACCATTGGGGCCGGTGGTTGGCTGATCTTCCTGCGAGGCCGGTTTAAACGGGAAGTTAAACGAAAGCTGTCCCAGCGATTTGGGCAAGGTGACCGTAAGCTTCCCGCCGGGGTTGTTGTCGCCAAAAATTGTTTCGGCAATTACCTGTCCGCCCATCGGATTGGGGAACCATGCTTCCAGAATAGCCGGGATGTAGCGGTTTTCCCAATTTATAGTAAGTGGTTGTCCGTTGATCAACACCAGCACAATCGGTTTCCCGGTTTCTTTCAGCGCCTGCAGCAGTTGAAGCTGACGGCCAGGAAGCCCTAAGCCGGTTCGCGATTTACTTTCACCACAGCGGTCCGCATCTTCCCCAAGCACTGCAATCACAACATCAGCTTTACGGGCTTTTTTAAGCGCTTCGGCAATCTGCTTTTGTTCGCCATCGGTTAGCGGAGTTGGGATTATTTCGCTTTCAGGCCAAGTGGCATCTACCACTTCGCAGCCTTTTGCAAAATCAACCTTAGCAGCATCGTCCACATAGTTTTTTATCCCTTCCAGCACATTTACCACTTTTGTATTCTGAGGGCCATATCGGCTTATATACGCTGTGGTGTCGGTGGCCAGCGGGCCGGTAACTAAAATATTTTTTAGTTTATTCAGATTTAAAGGCAAAAGGTTGTTTTCATTTTTCAGGAGAACCATTGATTTTCGGCCCATTTCCAAAACAAAATCTTTGGTATCGGGCGAGGACACAATTTTATCTGCAGCCTTGGTGTCTTCAACATAGGGATGATCAAAAAGCCCTAAACGGAATTTTACCCGTAGCACTTCTGAAACATTGCGGTCGAGCGTTTCCATCGAAACCTGTCCGTCGCGGATCAATTCCCTCAGCGGATAAATAAAATCTTCGGGCGGGGTAAAAGCGGTGCGCACATTCATTCCGGCTTCAACCACCTGCCGAACAGCTTCTTTTGGCGATTCGGCCACATGGTGTTTGGTGTAGCCATGTTCCACTGCCCGGCTGTCGGAAACTACGTACCCGTTAAAACCAAATTGCTGACGCAGGAGTTCGGTAAGAAAATAATGGCTGGCACTTATCGGAACACCGTCCCAGTCGTTGTAACTGCTCATAACGCCCTGCGGGTGAAGTTTGCCAATAATTTTACGGTAGGGTTACAGGTATAACTGGTGCATTTCGCGCGGTGCCACATGAGGATCAGTGCGGGCGTTGCCGTCCCTTCCACCTTTGGGGACACTGTAAACCGCAAAGTGTTTGAGGGTAGAAGCCACTCCCTGTGATTGGATCCCATCTGTCATTTCCATACCGAGCTCCGTAACCAGATAGGGCTCTTCCCCAGAGCATTCCACCACGCGCCCCCAGCGTGGGTCGCGGGCAATATCGAGTATGGGTGCATAAATATTGGTGTAACCGAGTGCTTTGGCTTCGCGCCCAACAATAATCCCGGCCTGTTTTACAAGATCGCGATCCCAGGTGCTGCCGATTGCAATTGGTGCCGGGAGCGGAGTGGCACGATCGTGGTTAAGCCCGTGGATACCTTCGTTGGTAAAATCAACCGGAATGCCCAGCCGGGTTTCTTCTATAAACCACTGCTGTACCGTATTAATAGCTTCGGCATGTTTGCTAAAAGGGAACGAATAGGAGGTTTCACGTAATCCATTCAAATGCTCATCAATATTAGCTATGCCATCTTTCCACACTTCATTTTTCCACTCCGGAGTTGGCATTTCGTCTTTTAAAACCCGCTGGTAACCATATAAAGTGGCAAGTTGACAAGTTTTTTCATCCACTGTCATTTGTCGCAGTAAATCCTGTACCCTCACTTCTTCCGACTGGCTTGGGTCTTCAAAAATATCTTTCTTCCCATTTTTGTTAAAGTCGATCCAGCCCTTTTTATAAATGGTTGTTGCCTGCCCGTACCCTGCTATATAAAGAGAAACGAGAAGGAGCATGATTAGTGATTTTCTTAAAAAATACATCGGTTTTAATTTTTGGTTATCTGTTGCTTACAAGCTTTTTCATTTTATTGGCATACCGTACGCCCAGCAGATACTGACTTCGGGTGTCAAAATGGGTGCTGTCGATGGTACTTGTGGAGTCACTTAAAACTACTGCCGCATTTGTTAGGTTTGCGGGCAAGGTTAAAATCATATCGTTAAAATTTTTACGTGCCGATTTATCTTTGGAAAGCTGACCTGCTACAAAAGGAAGTTCAGCGTTGCCAAGGTCAGTGCGAAGCGACCGGACAAGCTCTAATAGTTTTGGCATGTATTGCTGTTTTGAAGCGTCACTCTCGCCCTGATGCCATAAAATACCTTTCAGGTTACCATATTCCATGGCTGCTTTGGCCCTTTTTACAGCCTCGTTGTATAATTCCTGGCCCGGCATCCACAAATCGATGCTTGTACCTCCACGGGCAATAACCACCAGCCCGATATGGTTACACGGATCGGATTCATGCATTGTTTTGGCAAAAGAATATCCCATGTTTAATTTCTGCATGGCAATTTCTTTTCTAACCGTTGAATATTTATTCATGGGGACAGCAGCACCTTCCCATTCATGATCCGGGTTGCCAACAAACAGAAATACATTTGTAAGCGTATCCGTACAATTTTCGTCGAAAGCTGCACGGCCTGCCATATTCGATTGACCGATCAACAAATAAGTATCAAGCTTTTTAACCTGATTTTTGCTATGTGGAGCAGTGCTACAATTCACCCATACAAACACGGCCAAAAATGAAACGATAAGAATCCGGATATTCATTTTCATTAATCCTGAGC
>JBKDZK010000081.1:0-7035 GCA_047971205.1 Draconibacterium sp. | reverse complement strand
TATTTGTGAATGTTGAATTGTAGGAAGTTTTAAACGAAAGTTTTTCCGGGATGAATTGTAACTGCGCATAAAAATTGGCCATTACTTTTTTGTTTTTTGCCTGGTCGTTTGTAAAATCCATACTGGTGAACGGATTCTGGGAACCGCGATAACCCAGTACCTGGGAGTCACTGTAATTAACCGGCCAGGCCGTGGTGTTCAGTTCATCGTAAACCGGAAGGATGGGTACAGCCCAGTATGCACGGCTCCAGGCCGAATTATCGGGCGCATACTGTAAGGCGTTACTGAATAACATATTTCCTCCAATGGTTAACCAATTTGTGGCATCGAAATCAACTTTTGTGCGCAAGTTGAACCTTTCATACTCGTTTTTCATGTCGAGGATACCCTGTTCAGAAAAATAATTGGCACCTACGGCATAGGATGCTTTCTGCCCTCCGCCGGCTACATTCAAACTGTGGTTTTGCTTTTTGCCCAGGCGTAAAATTTCATCGTACCAATCGGTATTCACATCCGGCACATTAGGGTTTACACGGCTCCGGCCATAACGCTGCATAGCATTCAATACCAGATTATAACTAACATTGTCTTCCGATCCAGATTCGAGGGCCATGGCTGTATATTGCTCAGAGTTGGCCATTTTTACCATGTTTTGTGCCGACTGGATACCAAAATATCCATCGTAGGTTATTTCCGCCTTTTGGTTTTTCTTTCCCGATTTGGTTTCAATCAGTATTACCCCGTTTGCCGCCTCAACGCCGTAGATAGCTGCTGCGGAGGCATCCTTCAGTACCGATATGGAAGCAATATCGGAGGGGTTAAGCCAGCCAATGTTATCGGCAAACATGCCGTCAACAACATACAAGGGGTTCGAATCCCCAATTCCCGGGTAAGACCCGATACCCCGGACACGAATGGTAGGCGAGGCACCGGGAGAACCACTGCTCACCACCTGCATTCCTGCTACTTTTCCCTGCAAAGCCTGCATCGCATCAGACGAAGGGGACTTCAATATTTCGTCGGAGGCTACGGTTGAAACCGATGAGGTTAAATCTTTCACCTTCATTTCACCATAGCCCACAACCACTATCTCTTCCAGGCCCACTACATCCGGCTTCATTTCAACATTTATAGTCCCTGTCTGGTTAACCGGAAACTCCTGAGGAAGAAAGCCAATGTAACTAAATACCAACGTGGCCCCTTTACCGATAGTTACAGAGTAATTCCCGTCAATATCTGTAACAGTACCGTTATAGGTACCTTTTTCCAGCACCGAAACCCCTGGCAATGTTGCTCCCGTATTATCAATTACTGTCCCCGAAACTATGACCTGTCCCTGGGCTGTAATCATAAATAACGAAAACAGGAGAATTAAAATAAAGAATGGTTTTCGCATAACTTTAAAATTTGAATTAGTTTGAGCCCAAAAATATGGCAGATCAAATGCAATAACGGATTTTTAGATACACTTTCCATACTCTGACAAAAGTGAAGCTCAATTTTTACCTCATCACTACCTCATCCTAATAAAACTACGCCTGCATAAACAACTATGTTACATTCATTTAATTTCTCACCCCGCCTCTCATTTCGGGGAATTAAAAACGTATGATAAACAACACAAATTCCTACTTTGAGGGGAAATAAATGCCTTTAACAACCAAATTATACTTAATATTACGCCCGGATTAGGGACAACATCAGACAGAAAACATGTGCGGAACAGATTCTTTTTTCTCCTCAAACGATAAAAGCCTGAATGGGAGAAATACCGGCCCCGTTACGGGAAAAGGATTCTTTGATGCGCTTTACGTCGTTCTTTCGTGTGTCACGTTTCTGCTTTTATCCGTCCAGCCCCTAACGGTTTTGGGAGAACACGAAGGAGTTCTTTCGTTTGACCAATCGGTTTACGGCGGCGCACGCCAAAACTGGAGTGTAAGCACAGCCAGGAACGGGCAAATATATTTTGCCAATCATACAGGACTATTAGCATTCGACGGTACCAACTGGGAACTAAACAGTTTACCCAACGAAACCATTTTACGATCGGTTGAAGTTAGTCGCGACTCGATTATTTACACAGGAGGCTACGAAGAGTTGGGCTACTGGAAAACTGACAAGTACGGCAAGTTGAACTATACATCATTGACACCAATTGCCGAAAAGTATTTCCTCGACAACATCGAGTTCTGGAACATTGCCGTTCTGGATGACTATGTCTATTTTCAGGCCTTCCCCCGGATTTTTTGTTACCATGCCGACTCGATCACCTCCATCGATTTTTCAGGTCATATTCACGTAATGAACAAGGTGAATGATAAGGTATTGGTGGCCATAAGAGACAGAGGGATTTTTGAATTGAAAGACGGTAAATTCAACGCGTTTATCGAGGATGAGAAGCTCAGGGATAAAAACATAAAATTCCTGCTTCCCTACAAACAGCATCAAATTCTGATTGGCACCGCCACCCATGGAATATTCCTGTGGGACGGACAAGCGCTCAACACCTGGAATGCACCATGGACAGATTATTTTATTCAGAGTGAATTAAACAGGGCTTGCGTTTTAAACGACAACAAAATTGCGATCGGAACATTGGTCGACGGGATTTCGGTATTTAGTGCGGATGGCGAACGTTTAATGCATGCCAACACACAAAACGGGCTACTCAGCAATACCATTCTGGGCGTAGAAACCGATGAGTGGAACAACATTTGGCTGGCGCTTGACGTTGGAATTGGAATTGGATTTCTGACTGAAAATGAAAACCAGGGATTTGTTATTGAAAAACTACCCGGAACCGGCGCCATTTACTCCACTGCTATCTTCAACGACAAATTATACCTGGGAACCAACCAGGGACTTTTTGTAAAGGATATTGACATTGACAGCCCAAACATCACACTGGTACCAGAATCGCAGGACCAGATATGGAACCTGAAAATATTTGACGACCAACTTTTGGTGGGCCACAACCAGGGAACGTATGTTTTGAACGGAGAAAACTGGGTTCAACTCTCTTCTGAATCGGGAGCCTTTAACTTTGTTCAGGATCCTTTTCATCCGAACCTCCTGCTTCAATCGACCTACAACAGTATTATTGTATTCGAGAAAACGAAGAATGGCATAAAGTTCCGAAACCGGATCACAGGTTTTACCGACTTAATCCGGTACATTGAATTTGATCATTTTGGAAACCTTTGGGCCAGCCACATGCACCGTGATATTTACAAGCTTACCATTGACGATGACAGAAGGACAATTCTGGACATTAAAGAATTCGGGAAAGACATCTTTGAAAAAGACTTTGGAATCCATGTATTCCAGGTCGAAAACCGCGTGGTTTTTACCACCGGCGACCAGCTTTTTACATACGATGACCTGAAGGATACCATCATTGCCTATCAATCGTTAAATACGGCTTTGGGCGATTATGCCAAAGCGCACCGGATCATAGAAGCACCCAACCACCATTACTGGTTTATCAGCAAGGAGAAGATCGGCTTGTTTTCCATTTTTCAGAACAGCGTGAAACAAATCCGCGAGTTTCCGACCTCGCTCTTTAACAACCCAATGCTGGTAGAAGGCTTTGAAAATATTCTTCCACTTTCAGAATATGCAGCTATTCTATGCCTGCAAAACTGACTAGCTTACCTGTATGCGTCTGTCGCCAATCCAACCGAAAACCTTATTAAAAACTATTCACCTACCATCCGGGAAATTCAGCTAAGTAACAACCGCGACAGAACTTTCCTACTCACCCTGGATACCGCCGATGTAAAAATCAGGCACACATTTAACAACGTATCATTCAGGGTTTCATTTCCTTTATTGAGTGAACTTCCGGTATCGTATCAATACTACCTGCAAGGGCTGCAACTGGAATGGTCGGAAAAAACCAACACTCCCGAATTCAGTTTCGAAAGGTTACCCAAAGGGAGCTATCAGCTAATGGTAAAAGCCGTGGATCTTTGGGGTAACAAAAGTAAAATCTATACCTTCCCATTTGAAGTAAAACCACCCTTAACAGCTTCCCGGGGAGCCATTTTCTTCTACATTATTCTGATGATCTCCGCCCTTCTTATTTTCAGAAGTTGGGGAATCAGGCAAACACGGAAGAAAGAACAAATGCAAAGCGAAGCCCGTGAAAAAGAGCTGATCAGGCTGCGAAATGATAAACTGCGAAGCGAGGTACAACATAAAAGCAAGGAACTGGCCAGTTCAACCATGTCCATTATTAAAAAGAACGAGTTTCTGCTCGATCTTAAGAACATCATCAACCGGCAAAAAACGGAGCTGGGATCGCGCTATCCGGATAAGTACTACAATTATCTGAACAATAAAATTGACAAGAATATTTCGAGTCAGGATGACTGGAAAATATTTGAAAACAACTTTGAACGTGCCCACGAACAATTTTTTCATAAAATGAAAAAGCAATACCCCGGACTAACATCGGGCGACCTGCAATTGTGTGCTTACCTGCGCATGAATTTATCGTCGAAAGAAATCGCCCCCCTGTTGGGAATATCGGTTCGCGGGGTGGAAAACCACCGCTACCGCTTGCGTAAAAAAATGAATCTTGAGCACGACGTGAGTCTTACCGATACTATTTTGAGTATTTAGAAAATATCCCTGTTTTTCTGAAAGTCTCTCGAAAATAACTTGCAAAATACGGTTTAAATTGTACTCACCCTGATTGTGCCTTCGACACAATCGTCCCTCTCTTAGAAAAGAGAGGGAGCGAGGGAGAGTCGGGCGAAAAATATCTTTCTTTCATCGCTGTTGGTGATTCCCAGGAATCATGAAAGTTTTATTTGTCGAGCCAAAGCTTAAAATCGCGGACCCGTTCGCGGCTGACAATAATGTCCTCCGCTGGTTTGGGTTCAATATCCAGTTTTAGCCGGCTGTTGAACCAGGTATGTATGTTTTTTATGCTCTCAATGTTGATGATGTATTTCCGGTTTACCTGAAAAAACAAGTCGCTATCCAGCAAGGCAGAAAGCTGGTCGATCGAAAAATTTACCGGGAAACGGGCATTACCGAAAGTAACGGCAAAAGTCAGTCCATCGTCGTAAATCAACCAGGCTATTTCCTCACTCTTTACCGACCGGTAACGGTCTCCCACTTTTACCAGGAAGCGCTTTTTAACCCCGGGGCGCTCCGAAAAAAGAATCTTTTTTAACAGCTCATTTTCAGGAACCAGAAACATTTCCCTGAACTGGTTAAACTTATCCAGTGCTGCCTTAATGTCTTCGTAATCGTAAGGTTTCAGCACATAATCGATGCTGTTTACCTGAAACGAGCGCAGCGCAAACTCGTTGTAAGCCGTGGTAAAAATCAGTGGCACATTTACTTTCACCTGCTCAAAAATATCGAAACAGTTACCGTCGTTTAGCAAAATATCCTGAAAAACAAGATCCGGAGCCGGGTTATTGCGGTACCACTCTACCCCGTCCTTTACAGAACTTATTATGTCGAGCACATCAATTTCCGGGTCATACTTTTTAAGGAGCTGCACCAAACGCCGCGCAGTATGGTTTTCGTCTTCAAATATTAAAACGTTCATAATCGGTAGTATTTAAAACCGGTATTCTGACTACAAATTCATCGGCGGTTGCTTCGGCTTCCACATTCTGACGGCACAGCAGTTCGTACCTCCGCGACAGGTTCTTCAGACCTGTTTTGGTAGATGTTTCCTTGTCGATACGTAGGTTCAGGTTATTACTTACCATCATGTGATTACCCTCTTTCCGGATCAATATTCTTAAAGGATCCTCGGGATTGTATTTGTTGTGAACCACTGCATTTTCGACCAGCAACTGAAGGGTAACAGGAGGAATAAAAGTGGATTCAACAAACTTCTTCTCAAGTTCAACATCCAAAAAAATTCCTTCACCGAGCCGTATTTTTATCAGAAAAAAATAAGCCTTCAGAAACTCCAGCTCTTCGGAAAGCGTCACCAGGTGAAACTCATTCTTCTCGATAATGTAGCGAAGTGTTTTCGACATTTTCACAATAAAATCAGCCGAAAGATCAGCATCCTCATAAACCAGCGAGGATAACACACTCAGGCTGTTAAACAAAAAGTGTGGTTCTATCTGTGCTTTTAAGGCTTTGTATTGTGCCAGTATGTTTTCTTTCTCCAACTCTTTGGCTCGCAGCAATTGCTCCTGCAGTCGTTTCTGGGTTTGAAAATAGCCATCAAAGCCCACCACAATCAGGTAAATGCACAAAAGAGAAACCGTCAGCTCCGGGTTAAAAAACAACACGCTTTTCCACACTTCACCGTTGTTGAACAATTCAATGTCGCCAAGCCTGTACAAATGGTTAAATGAAAGCAATAAAACAAATCCGAAAACAGCGTGCAATAAGGTAAGCCGAGCGATTCTTTTTCTTTCGTTGCTTTGCTTCCCGACCAGGCGTTGAAAAAAGTGATTAGCACGGTCGGCACCGTACCAAATACCCATCCCGTATACCAAAAAGAACAGCGAAAATACCAGGCTGCGCAAAGAAATTTCAAAGGGTCCGTTCGGAAACGAGAGATCAAAACTTTTAATGACCAGATGAATCAAAAAGACCACCCACAACCGGAACCATATTTGCCTTCTTTTCATCGGAACTTTACAGGTAATTGTTTTTTTGGAACCACAAAATAGCTTTTTCCACCGACTCCTGAACCGGAAGTTCCCGAAATCCAAGCTCCTTTACTGCCTTTTCAGAAGTAAAGTAATTTCCAAGACACAACATTTCTGCATTTACACGGGTTAAACGCACCGGCAACCGAAGGTACTTCTCAAGTAAATCGCCTGCCAAACCGGCGCATTTAAGCAGCCACGAAGGAATGGGAACAAAAACCGGTCGTTGTTGTGTTACTGAAATCACTTTCTCGAAAAACTCACGGTACGAAAGATTCTCGCCCGTTAACAAATAGCATTCTCCCGTTCGTCCTTTCTCCAACGCTGCCACTACTCCTTTTGCTGCCATAGCTGCATCCACAAAGTTTTTGCCTCCCGGAGGATAAAAAACAAGCCG
>JBKDZK010000080.1:0-2495 GCA_047971205.1 Draconibacterium sp. | reverse complement strand
ACCTGATCAGCTTTGTAGATTTTGCCCCTACTCTGCTCGACCTTACCGGTACAGGCAGCGAAGGGATGCTGCCCATAACGGGGCGTAGCTTTAAAAACATCCTGACCTCAAAAAAACAGGGTTTGGTGGATGAAAGCCGGAAATACGTTTTTTCGGGGCGGGAGCGCCACTCCTCGTCGCGCTACCTCAATTGGGGGTACCCGCAACGCGCCATTCGCACACAGGAATATTTATTGATTTGGAACCAGAAACCGGAACGCTGGCCTGCCGGGGCGCCACAAAGGATTAATCCGGAAGGCGGCCTGTTCCCCATGTACGGGATTGATGAAAACGGGGCCCACCACTCCGAATGGGCTTTTACCGATATTGACGAGTGCCCGACAAAGGCTTATCTGATTGAAAACCATAGCGGGGACAGTATCCGACCATATTTTAATCTGGCAGTGGCCAAACGGCCCGAATACGAGTTGTACAACATAAAAAACGACGCTGCCTGCTTACATAACCTGGTCGCAGAGCCGGGCTATGCAAATGTTTTCGCCACATTAAAACAGGAACTGCTGCAGGAACTTACCTTAACCGGCGACCCAAGAGTAGTAGGGCCTGATAAGGAAATATTCGATTCGTACAAAAGATACAGTCCGATTCGCGATTTCCCGGCACCAGAATAATCAATAAAAACAGAAAGCTGTTGTCAACAACAGTTATCAAAAGTAAATTTCATGAAAACATATTCAGTATGAAACACATAAAGCTCTTTATCTTTTTCATAATAATTACCCAGATATCGAATGCACAAACCTTCAATATCGCTAATTTTGGCGCAAAAAACGGTAACGGTTCTAATGCCACAACCGCTGTGCAATCGGCTATTGACGCCTGTTCTAAAAATGGCGGGGGCACCGTTGTGTTCCCGGTGGGCACCTGGCTTACCGGCACTGTTTTTTTGAAAAGTAATGTTTCCGTTTATTTGCCGTTTGGGGCTGTTTGGCAGGGATTAAACGACTCTACGGCTTATCCTTTTTTAGAGACCCGGATTATGTCGCGCGAAAACCACTACGAGCGAAAAGCAATGGTTTACGTCTACAACCTGGAAAATATACGGATTTATTGAGAAGGCACATTATATCCTGGTGGCAATTATGAAATTTTACAGGGAAAAGACCAAAAGTTCCGCCCCTGGGGAATATATCTGGAAGCATGTAAAAACATAGCCGTTGAAGGGATATACATGAAACATTCCGCGTTCTGGATGCAGCGCTACCTCAATTGTGATTACCTGAAATTTACCAACCTTACCATTTTTAACCATTCTAACCTGAACAATGACGGTATTGATATCGACGGGTGTCATTCTGTTGTCATTGCCAACTGTATTATTGATTCGAGCGATGATGCCATTGTTTTGAAATCGGAAAGCCTGCGGGCCTGTGAAGACATCGTCATCAGTAATTGTATTTTGAGCTCCCACGCCACAGCGCTGAAACTGGGCACCGGGTCGGTTGGCGGGTTTAAACGAATTGCAATCGATAACATAGTCATCCGTAAATCCAAAGCAACCGAGATGATACACACGATGAAAGCCTGGGGTGGCATTTGCGGAATAGATATCGAGAATGTTGACGGTGGAGTATTGGAAGATGTGCTCATCAACAACATTATTATTGACGGGACCAACACCCCGCTGTTTATCAAACTCGGTAACCGCAACAGCACCTGGGACGGAAAGCCCGATGCGGTGCCCGGCATCCTTCAGAATGTAAGAATAAGTAACCTCACCGCCCGGAATTGTGGTATGGTAAGCAGCTCGATAACCGGTTACCCCGGTCAAAACGTAAAAAATATTCATCTTTCAAACATTGACATTTCGGTAACCGGAAATACCGACCCGGCAGATACTACGCTGCTGGTCCCCGAATACGCCGACAGGTATCCGTATAACCGCATGTTTCAAACCGAACTGCCTTCTTATGGCTTCTACATCCGACATGCCGAAAATGTAACCTTCGAGAATATTAAACTGTATTTTGACGTGATAGACATCCGCCCTGCCCTGGTGTTGGTAGTTGTAATGGACATGCTTATATCGGGCTTGGAATCACAAAAACCTGATTAAGGGAAACCGCTTGTTAAGCAAGTGAATACAGCATACGTCAAAATCTCCGAAAAATGGGGGACCCCACTATAAGTCATACAAAAACAAGGCAGAGATTTTAACCGGAAGAAAAACGAGATTTTATGAACACATCCATTCCAACAAAAAAAATTACTTACCTGTTCCTGCTTTTATTGGCCACAACAACAATATTCGCACAGCCGCTTGAGCGTAGGCCCGATTATGATATTTCAAAAGTAAAAGTATTATACACGGTTGGCTATTCACATCTTGACACACAGTGGAAATGGGCCTACCCCACAACAATTGATGAATACCTGAAAAACATATTAGACGAAAATTTTTACCTGTTTGAAAAATACCCCGACTATGTGTTCAA
>JBKDZK010000079.1:0-1958 GCA_047971205.1 Draconibacterium sp. | reverse complement strand
GAATGTGCCCCTTTCTGATGGTAATAAGGCCCTTCTCCATGGCAACTTTTGTGCGTTGAAAGCAACACAGAATTGATTACAGGATAAGGTGCCGAGTTCATGCTCGGATCGACATAATCAGCCGTTACCACATTAGTTGACATGGTAAATCCAAAACCACTGCCATTGGCGGTCATGAAGTTCTGAATCTCACGTGGGTTAATTTCTTCTGACTTTTGGCGATAAGTGCCTACCCAGGCTGAACCGCCGGGACGCATTTGCAACTCGTCTTTGCCAACATGCACCATTCCCATGGGTACATCGTACGATATTTGAGCATTTTCTTCCATGTTCAGCGGGAACATCACCCGAATCCGGCGGTTGTGTTCGCCCGGCCAATCAGGAATATCGTATTCCAAATCGATTTGTTTTTTCTGGTGATAAACCGTGATATACTGCTTTACTGAGAAGTTCGTCATTTTGTATTCCGATTGGAATTTGGAATACACGACGCCGGATTCCACTAAACTCCAGCTGCTTTCTTTTTCGTGGGCACGTTCCATACCGCCATAATTGGGTGCGGTAATAATTACAAACTCGCCTGCCCCGTTTCCGCTGTATCCCATATGGAACAAATCGCCTGCAGCCATGGTAGTTGTGTTGAACACTTCCTTATTCAGGCTTTTATCGAACAAGCTGGTGATGCCACCTTTGCCAAGGCTCATGGTATAAAACTGGTTGTCGCAATAGTTTGTAGCAACGGTTATGGCAGGAGTTTGTCGCTTGCCTTTCTTGATACTAAAAGTTTTGTAACCGATGGAAGGTATCTCATCGATATTGAAAACCAATTCCTTTTTGCCTTCGGATTGAACCAGTTGGGTGGGAACTTCTTTCCCGTTGTTGTCAACCACAACCCATTCGTTTCCTTTCAGGTGTGAGATATCTGTACTTGCAAAGCCATCTCTGTTCCATGAAAGGTCGTTAAAAACAACAATGTTTTGTGATTCTGACAAATCAATTTTATCCGAAATACTGTTCAGCGACTCGTTGAGCAGTTTTTTTCCTATTTCGTTTCCGGTTTCCAGGGCTGCGCGAAAGATACTGTCGGTAATCTCGCCATGCTTTCCGCCCCAGCCATGATCGGGGAATATGGCATTAAACCAGGCCTTGTCGAGTTCGTCTTGAGGGTATTTTGAAAAATCGTCTTCCAGTTGACAATTGATAGTATTGAAAATTTCAGCAGAAGGAATGTTTACTGCGGCTTCTTTTTTGGCTTTGGCAGCCTGGTAATGCGCTGCACCGTGAATG
Source organism: Draconibacterium sp. (assembly GCA_047971205.1). Classification (GTDB taxonomy): domain Bacteria; phylum Bacteroidota; class Bacteroidia; order Bacteroidales; family Prolixibacteraceae; genus Draconibacterium. Next base: position 671 of record JBKDZK010000079.1, on the reverse strand, counting down.
TACAACCACAGGTTAGGTCGCTCGCCGTAAATGGAATCGATTTTTGCTTCGGGAACATTTACTTCTTGCAAAAATTCCAATGCCGTTGAATGGTGAATTTCAGGCATATTGATGCCTGCTGTTTTGGCTATTTCGTTCCAGTCTTCAATTACCTCTTTGTAATATTTAGGGCCTCCGGCATCGGCGCTCATTACTGCTCCGTAGTGTGCCGGGATGTTTCGTTCTCGGTAATAACTGTTCCAGCTTTTCAGTATTTTGGCCATTTCGTGAATAGCAGTAATCGCATCGGCATCAAAAATTTTGTGATGATAATGATACCAGCCATAGTTACCCGGACTGTATGTAAACACACTCGAACCATCAGGACTGTACCAGTTGTAAAATCCTTCTTTCATTCGCGAAACAAACAAATAATCGATGCCCGATTTCTTGAACAACTGAGGCACCTGAATAGAACGGCCAGGAACATCAACATTGTAGGCCACAACGGCATCCATGCCCGGCAGATTCTTTTTAATCCAGCGGCGGCCAAGGTACGACTGACGAACCAGCTGCTCACCCGATTCAAATCCTTCGTATGGCTGGGTAAATGTGGCTCCCCACTCAAAGTTGCCCGATTGATAGGTATCGATTAAACGTTGTCGGTTTTCAGGAGAATCCTCCAACACCTC
>JBKDZK010000078.1:0-1959 GCA_047971205.1 Draconibacterium sp. | reverse complement strand
GGCACAACAGTACGTCGCGGGGATGGCGTAAAAAGAGTGATGCACGAATTAAAAAAAAAGCGTGAAGGCGACCGTATGGGGCTGAATTTCTTTGGGTCGAACGCCTACATTCAGGCTCCGTTTACGCCCGATTTGCCGGTGGTTGACCAGCTTTTGGAAGAAGCCGACGTGGGCATGGCCGGGCAAATGACCAACATCGGGAAAGCCATTGCCAAAGGCCTGGGTATGTTTGAAAACGACACCATAAAAACCAAAGTTATGTTGTTGCTTACCGATGGCATTGATGCCGGAACCGACATATCGCCCTACGATGCCGCCGATTTGGCCCGCAAAGACAGCATAAAAATTTACACCATTGGAATTGGCAACCCCGGCGATGCAGGTAGCGACCTGGATGAAACCACGCTAAAGGAAATTGCTACAATGACCGACGGGCAATATTTCAGGGCGCAGGATCAGCAGCAACTGGAACAGATTTATACCGAAGTCGACAAGCTGGAACCTATTGAGTGGGAGGAAGAGCAAAACCGTCCGGTTACTTTGCTGTACAAATATCCGCTTATGGCAGGCTTGGGAATTTTGTTGCTGCTTTTTACTTTTCAGGTGTTGGTGGGTGTGTTCAAAAGCCTGAAAAACAGAAAGGAGGCATTCGATGTTTAACAACCTGTTTCCCATAGTTTGGAGCGATTTCCACTTTCTGAGGCCGGTATTTTTATGGCTGCTTTTGCCCGTTTCAGTTTTGCTGATTTTTAGTTTATTGAGCCTCCGCCAAAGTGTAAAGTGGAAAAAAATTATTGCTCCGCACCTGCGTCCATACGTTATTTCGAAAGGCGATATGCGCATAAAAACCACCATGCACCTGCTGATGTTTGCGGGCTTCGTTTTGGGCATTCTGGCACTGGCCGGGCCAACGTGGAAGAAGATTGAAATTCCGGGACAGCAGCTCGAAACGCCCATGATTGTTGTGCTCGACCTCTCGCCAAGTATGCTGGCCAACGATATTCAACCCAACCGCTTAGAAAGGGCAAAATTCAAAATAAAAGACCTGATAAAACACAAACCGCGGGCGCGCATGGCTTTGGTTGGTTTTGGCGCAACCGCCCACACCATTGTTCCGTTAACCCGCGATTACGAAATTATCAGCAGCCATATCGAAACTATTTCGCCACGCACAATGCCTTTTCAGGGCGCCAACCTAAAAGCTGCGCTGGCTTTGGCCGATACGCTTACCAAGGTAAGCGAAGCACCGGGCACAATTGTTTTGCTTTCGGACGATTTTTACGACGACGAACGGCGTATCATCTCGGATTTCATAAAAACAAGCAAAAATAAACTGCAAATTCTGCCCATAAATACCAAAAGCGGAGCCGATATGAAAAATGGCGAACGCTCGTATTTGGATGAAAATGTGCTGAACAGTTTAAATGAAATCAACGGCGTTAGCGTTCAGCCTTTAACCCTCGACGATAGCGATGTGAAACTGATTGCCCAACAAATCAGCCGGAACTTGAAATTTACCACCAAAGCCGAAGAAAAAGAGGACGATTGGCGCGATGCCGGACTACTGTTTCTTATTCCCGCATTGCTGATTTTTCTGTTTTGGTTCCGAAAGGGCTGGGTGGTTTACAGCCTCGTTTTTATGGTAAGTTTTACTTCGTGCAACAGCGATACAAACTTTACCGATTTGTGGTACACCGCCGATTATCAGGGGCAAAAACTAAGCAACAACAGCAATTTTGAAGCCGCGGCCACCACGTACAGTTCCGAAATGCGCAAAGGTATTGCCTGGTACAAAGCCGGCGATTTTGAAAATGCCATTGAAGCGTTTGCCAAAGACACAACGGCGCAGGGAGCTTACAATCTGGGACTTGCGTACTACAAAAATGGCGATTTTGAAGCTGCCGGATCAGCTTTTCAAAAAGCTATTGAAGCAGATCCCGATTTTGAAGCTGCACAAAA
>JBKDZK010000077.1:0-2092 GCA_047971205.1 Draconibacterium sp. | reverse complement strand
CGTGTGTTTCTCCCAAACCAAGCATAATCCCCGATTTGGCCCGTCCAAAATGGTCGGCCACATATTTTATCACTTCAAGGCTGCGGCGGTATTTGGCTGCAAAACGAATAAAGGGTGTGCGCTCTTCAGTAGTTTCCAGGTTGTGCGAAATCACATCGGGGCCAGCATCAATCACCTGCTGAATAAGTTCCGTTTTTCCCCTGAAATCGGGAATCAGCACCTCAATTTTGGTCTCCGGATTTACGCGTTTTACTTCGCGTATGGTTTCTGCCCAAATGCCTGCTCCCTGGTCTTCCAGGTCGTCGCGGTCGACCGAAGTAATTACACAATGTTTAACACCCATAATGCGCACCGATTCAGCCAGTTTCCTGGGTTCTTCCAGGTCGGGAGCCAGTGGCCTTCCGTTGGGAACGGCACAGAACTTACAGCGGCGGGTACAAATGTTCCCCAGTATCATAAACGTGGCGGTACCCCGGTTCCAGCACTCCCCAATGTTCGGGCAGTTTCCGCTGGTGCAAATCGTATGCAGACCGTGTTTGTTTACCAGGTTCTTCACTTTCGAGTAGCTTTCCCCTTTTGGCATTTTCATCTTCATCCACTTCGGCAGGCGTTCCCTGCCATTCAATTCATGTGCCATATCAAAAAAAATTTCTGCAAAGTTATTAGTTTAAAAATGAATACAGGATGAAAAACTCCCAAATACTAAAATTGTTCTGAAAAAAACACTTCTTGCTGTAACTGTGTTATTTTTGTGAGATATCAGGAAATCTATGAAACATATTATATTCTCTTTTTTGATCCTTTTTAGCCTGAATACGGTGTACGGGCAGCAGAAAAAAGTGTCGGAGATTCAGAGTAAATCAAGTCTGGCAATTAAATATTACAATGAAAAAGACTATGAAAAGGCGCTTCCGTTGTTGAAAGATGTGTACGGCCTTACCCGGAATAGTACCTATTACCGGTATTACATTACCTGTATGATTGAGTTGAAACAGTACGACGAGGCTATCAGGGAAATTCAGGATGAACTAAAAAAACAAAAACCTCCGCGCCCCGATTATTTTATTTACTGGGGGCAGGTGCTGAAAGCGAAGGGATTAAAACAGGAAGCCACTGCGAAGTACCAGGAGGCGATCGACAACATTCAGCCCAATAAAGGAAGTTACTATACCGTGGCCAATGCGTTTCTGGCGAACCAGGAGTTTGAGCTTTCGAGAGATGTGTACCTGAAGGCCCGGGAAGTGTTACCGGCCGAAGATTTTAGTTACGAACTGGCGCGTGCGTATTTGTACTTGCGCGACAATGAAAACATGCTGGAGGAGTACCTGAATCTGCTAAAAAAAGATCCCAATCAACTTCCGCGCGTGCAAAGCAGCTTGTCGTCGGCCATGCGGCTGGATATCGACGACGGGCTTCGCGATCAGTTTCGCGAGCAGGTGTTGCTGCGCATTCAGAACGAACCTGATGTAATTGGCTACAACCGCCTGCTGATCTGGTTTCTCTTGCAGGAGCGCAAGTTTTCCAGCGCCTTGCGCCAGTCGATTGCGATCGACCGCCGCACCGGGGAAGAAGACCAGCAGATTGCGGTTTTGGGCGATATGGCGCTGCGAAACAAAGACTACACAGAAGCCAAAAAGGCTTATAAATACCTGATGGATAAAGGCGAGCAGAACAGCTATTATGCGCAGGCCTACATCCGGACGCTGAATACTGCCTACCTGGAGTATGTCAACGATTTTCCGGATGACATGGAAAAAGGGAAGGAGTTGGCGCAGCAATTCAGTAAGGGATTGGAATACCTTCAGCGGGGGCCGGCCACACTTCCGCTGGTAAGAGAGTATGCGCACCTGGAAGCGTTTTACCTGAGGGCTCCTGAGCGCGGCATTGAAATGCTGGAGCAAGGCATTGCCATTCCCGGGTTAAAACCAGAACAGACAGGGGAACTGAAGGCCGAGCTGGCGGATGTTTATTTGTACAACAACGATCCGTGGGAAGCCATGCTTTTGTATTCGCAGGTAATTGACGAGAACAAAACCAACAGCCTGGGCGATGAGGTAAAGCTAAAAAAAGCGCGGCTGGGCTATTACATGGG
>JBKDZK010000076.1:0-3786 GCA_047971205.1 Draconibacterium sp. | reverse complement strand
ACGAGCATGACTACCTGTTTAAATTGCGTCATGCCGAGAAATTCCTTCAGGAAGGAGCAAAAGTAAAAGCGTTTGTATTCTTCAAAGGTCGGTCGATACTGTTTAAAGAACAGGGAGAAATTTTGTTGCTGAAATTGGCAACTGCTCTCGAAGAGCTCGGAACAGTAGAACAAATGCCAAAGCTGGAAGGCAAGCGTATGACAATGTTTATTTCACCTAAAAAGAAATAGTTCCTTTTACGGAATTATTTCACATGTACAGGGAAACATTTCTTTGTACATGAAATATATAGTTCTTTGATAACATTTTAATTTAGTAGGAATTATGCCAAAAATGAAAACGAATTCCGGAGCTAAAAAACGTTTTAGACTCACCGGAAGTGGTAAAATTAAAAGGAAGCACGCCTACAAAAGTCATATTCTGACTAAAAAGAGTACAAAACGTAAGCGTAATTTGACTTATTGGACAACCATCGATAAGACAAACGAAAGCAACGTTAAACTTTTGTTGTGCATGAAGTAATCCGTCAACTGACGGACTTGCTTTCACTTATCCTTTTAACGAGAAAGGTAAAAAAAGTTAAAAACCAGATAATTGTGCTTTAAAGTATTTCAACCCGTCAGCTGACGGACCGGAGAGCGCCGATTATCAAAAAAGTAAAAAGTATGCCAAGAAGTGTAAATCATGTAGCATCACGTGCCCGGAGAAAGAAATTACTGAAAAAAACTAGAGGTTATTTCGGGTCGCGTAAAAATGTGTGGACGGTTGCAAAAAACACCTGGGAAAAAGGTCAACAATATGCATACCGCGACAGAAAAGCGAAAAAAAGAACATTCCGTGGATTGTGGATTCAGCGTATTAACGCAGCTACTCGCCTCGAAGGAATGTCGTATTCACAATTCATGGGATTGTTGAAAAAGAACGATATTGAAATCAACCGCAAGGTTTTGGCCGATTTAGCAATGAATCAGCCCGAAGCGTTCAAAGCAATCGTAGAAAAAGTAAAATAAGAAGACTATTACTTAGGTGAAATACATTGAACCCGTAGGAATTTCCTGCGGGTTTTTTTGTGTCAAAAAAAAGGAAGCCTTAGCCTCCTTCTCTGTTTTATTACCATTGCTCTTATTGGAGCTGAACCAGCACAACTGATTTTGAAGGCAGGTTTACAGATAATTTTCCTCCTTTGGGTTTGGCTACCGAAAATTCTTTGATTGAAACGTTTTCGTTTTTTCCAAAGTCGTTGTAATCATTTAACTGTTCGGCAGTAATGATTTGCCCCGTAGCTGAAGCATATTCATTTTCCGGGATTACAATTTCAACCTGTTCCGAGTTGTTGGGATCAAGGTTGCAGAGCGTTACCGAAAGTACCCCATCTTTTACTGAAGACGAAGCATGTACTTTGGGCACCGATTTTTCTTTGTAACCGTATTTCCCGGTTTCGATATGGACCGGCACAAGATTCGCATCCTGATGCACACTGTACATTTTAAATACATAATAAGTCGGCGACAGTACCATTTCATCACCTTTGGTAAGAATTACGGCTTGCAATACATTCACCATTTGCGCAATGTTGGCCATTTTCACGCGGTCGGCATGGTTGTTAAAAATATTCAGGTTAACCCCGGCAACCAAGGCATCGCGTAAAGAGTTCTGTTGATAAAGGAAGCCGGGATTCGTGCCTTCTTCCACGTTAAACCAGTTCCCCCATTCATCCACGATTAAGCCAACCCTTTTACCCGGATCGTATTTGTCCATAATGGTTGAATGGCGGGTTACCAGTGTTTCCATATCCAGGGTTTCATGAAGTGTTTCAAACCACTCTTTCTCTCCAAAACCGGTGGCATTTCCTTTGTCTCCCCAGTTGCGCGTCTGTATCGTGTATTTATGAAGCGAAATTCCCTGCATCAACCCCCGGTTGCGGGCTGTTTTTTGCATCACAACATCCATCCAGTTGTAATCGCCTTCGCTCGGGCCACAGGCAATTTTATAAAGATTGCCGTGTGTGAAAGTGGCAAATCTTTTATACAGATCGGCATAATATTCCGGGCTCATGTTTCCTCCGCAGCCCCAGTTTTCGTTCCCAATTCCCCAGTATTTTACGTTCCAGGGCTCTTCGCGACCGTTCTTTTTGCGAAGTTCGGTCATGGGACTGAGGTTCGAAGAAGTAACATACTCAACCCATTCGCTGGCTTCCTGCACAGTACCAGATCCTACATTTATATTAATGTAAGCATCCGCATCGATCAGTTCGCAAAAATCCAGGAATTCGTGTGTTCCAAAACTGTTGTCCTCGGTAACATTTCCCCAGTTAACGTTTACAATCGACGGGCGGTTTTCGCGCGGTCCGATACCATCTTTCCAATGGTAAGTATCGGCAAAACACCCTCCGGGCCATCGTAAAACCGGAATCTTCATGTCTTTCAAAGCACCGATTACATCGTCGCGGAAGCCACGTACATTAGAAATTTCAGAATCTTCGCCTACGTAAATTCCTCCATAAATACACTGCCCGAGGTGCTCGGCAAAATGTCCGTAAATATCTTTGCTGATCTTTGTGTTGCTTTGTTCGGGATGCAAGGTAAGTTTACTTTGACCCCACGATGCGCTGATACAGGCTACCAGCATCGTGATTAATAGTGGTTTAAGTTTGATCATGTTGTAAGCATTTAATTTGATTTTCTAAATATAATGAATTATAGTCATTTGAACACTTAATTTTGAATTGTTTGCAGATGTGTATATTTTTCGAGTAGAATTGGCTACTGATAATAGAAAGGCCACGAAACAATCAGATGGTAGCAACATTAGAATTGCTAAGCTTAAATCATTATTTTTAGTGGACCTTAATTACAAATGATACGAACATTAAACCAAAAACATGAATAGGCCTATTATAATTGGAGTGGGAGAGCTTTTGTGGGACATGCTTCCCGGTGGCAGAGAACTGGGAGGCGCACCGGCCAATTTTGCCTGGCATGCATCTCAACTGGGAGGCCAGGGGACTGTGTACAGTGCCGTAGGAAATGATCAATTGGGAAATGAAATAATTGATCTTTTGGATAAAAGGCGGATGGATACCCATTTTATTTCGCGGTTGGAAGAATACCCCACTGGCAGGGTGGATGTTCTGATTGATTCCTCCGGAGTTCCAGAATATACAATTCAAACGAATGTTGCCTGGGATAAAATCCCCTTGTGTGATCAACGTAATGAGCTTGTGAATCAGGCTTCCGCATTTTGTTTTGGGGCGCTGGCTCAACGCGATTCTGTTTCATTTCGTACCATTCAGTCTTTACTGGATGAACTTCCGGTAAATTGCCTGAAAATATTTGACATCAATCTCCGGCAAACATTTTATTCCAAAGAAGTCATAGGTCTATCGCTTCTGAAATGCGATATCTTAAAACTAAACGAAGATGAACTTCCGGTTGTGGCAAAATTATTTGAGATAGAAAGAGACGAGACGCATATTCTTGATCGCTTATTGAATGATTTCAGAATAGAAATGATTGCTCTTACCAAAGGTGGAGCCGGAAGTTTGATTCGGACAAATTCAGAGAGAAGCTGGTTGGTATCTCCAAAGGTAACTGTTGCTGACACGGTGGGAGCAGGTGATTCGTTTACAGCTACTTTAGCAATGGGACTGTTGAAGAAGTGGCCGATAAATAAAGTTCATCAACTGGCAGTCGAAGTTTCAGCCTACGTGTGCACGCAGAAAGGTGCGATGCCACTGCTCCCTGAAGCTATTACGAAAGTCTTCGCAAAGGAGTGATCGTGTTTTCT
>JBKDZK010000075.1:0-2821 GCA_047971205.1 Draconibacterium sp. | reverse complement strand
ATTTGCGAGTGCCAACAGCCATCATTTTGAGGGATTTTCCGAAAACAAAAAAGCCTCATCAAAAAATGATGATTCTTTCTATTGTATTTATTTTTTTTCAGCTATTCAGCAACTGATTTTGCCACCCGTTTGCGGTCGTGCTCGTTCAGCAAAATCTTGCGGATACGCATGTGGTTCGGTGTTACTTCAATGTACTCGTCGTTGCGAATATATTCCATGGCTTCTTCCAGCGAAAATTTGATGGCTGGAGCAATGCTTGTTTTTTCATCGGAACCCGAAGCACGCATGTTTGTCAATTTCTTTGTCTTAACAATGTTCAGTGTCAGGTCATCCAAACGGGTATTTTCGCCGATTACCTGGCCCATGTACACGTCTTCTCCAGGATCCACAAAGAAACGTCCGCGATCCTGCATTTTATCGATTGAATAAGCAATAGCAGTACCTGTTTCGAGCGAAATCAAAGCTCCGTTTCGTTTGATTCCCAGCTCCCCTTTCCAGGGTTCGTAACCTTTCAGACGGTGAGCCATAATCGCTTCTCCTTCGGTGGCCGTCAGCATTTGGTTACGCAAACCAATCAAACCACGTGCAGGAATAAAAAACTCAAGGTGCGAACGGTCATCGTTTACTTCGATGTTGGCAATTTCGCCTTTACGGGCCGTTACCAGTTCAATTACTTTTCCGGAGAAAACTTCCGGTACCTGAACGGTAAGTGCTTCCACGGGTTCGCATTTTACCCCATCAATCTCCTTGATAATCACTTTGGGCTGCCCCAACTGTATTTCGTAGCCTTCGCGGCGCATGGTTTCCACCAGGATCGACAAGTGAAGAATTCCGCGGCCGTACACCAAAAACGAGTCGGCCGAGTTGGTTTCTTCCACACGCAAAGCCAGGTTCTTTTCTGTTTCTTTGTACAGTCGGTCGCGCAACTGACGCGAAGTAACAAATTTTCCGTCTTTGCCGAAAAAAGGTGAGTTGTTGGCCACAAACATCATGCTCATGGTAGGCTCGTCTATTTGAATCGCTTTTAATCCTTCAGGATTTTCGATGTCGGCGATGGTATCGCCAATATCAAAGCCTTCGAGACCAAGCACTGCACAAATTTCACCTGATGGTATCGGTTCTTTTGTTTTTTCTTTTCCCAGACCTTCAAACAGGTAGCATTCTTTGGCCACCGATTTTATAATGGTTCCATCGCGCTTTACCAACGAAACGGGCGCCCCGGGAATCAATTGTCCGCGGCTTACTTTTCCTACGGCAATCCTTCCGGTATAGGAAGAATAGTCGAGCGAAGTAATACGCATTTGTACCGTTCCTTCTTTGTGTTTAGATGCCGGAATGTGCTCCAGAATAGTGTCGAGCAGGTAAATGAAATCTTCGGTGGGAGTTTGCCAGTCGGGTCCCATCCAACCACCTTTGGCCGATCCGTAAACCGTCGGAAAATCCAACTGTACTTCAGTGGCATCCAGGCTAAACATCAGGTCGAAAACCAATTCATGTGCAATAAAAGGCGTACAGTTTTCCTTGTCTACTTTGTTAACCACCACAATTGGCTTCAGCCCCAGCTCAATGGCTTTCTGCAATACAAAACGGGTTTGCGGCATCGGGCCCTCAAAAGCATCTACGATCAGCAAAACGCCATCGGCCATGTTTAACACACGTTCCACCTCGCCCCCAAAGTCGCTGTGCCCGGGAGTATCAATGATGTTTATTTTGGTGTCTTTGTAACGTACCGAAACGTTTTTGGAGAGGATGGTAATTCCGCGTTCCCGCTCCAGATCGTTGTTGTCGAGCAAAAGCTCTTGTACTTCCTGGTTGTCGCGAAACAGTTTTACCTGGTGTAGAATGCGGTCAACCAGCGTAGTTTTTCCGTGGTCAACGTGGGCGATGATCGCAATATTTCTGATTTCTGCCATTTTCAATTTTTATAATCCATTCAACCAACAGCCAAACGAGCGAAATGTTTTCGTTGTCAATAATTTACCACCGAAAAAAGCATTTCTTTGGAATTGGCGCGCAAAAGTAAGAAAGTTCTGCTGCGTAACACGACAAGAATCATACTTTAAAGTATTATTGTATAAAAATTTAATATCAGAACACATAAATTTTCCGGCGTCAACCATCTCAAAGAGACAACAACAAAGCAAGCGTCTCAAAATTTTCAATTTTCTTACTTTCGCAATGTTATGAAATCTTCCTTCGTACGTAATTCACAAAACAAAGAGCCTGCACTGGATGACTAAAAGCGAATTTGAGCGAGTAATTCTTCAACAAAAAGACAAGCTGTACAGGTTTGCATTCAGCATCCTTAAAAACTGTGACGATGCGCAGGATGCCGTTCAGGAGGTGGTGCTAAAGCTTTGGAAGAACAAACATTTGCTGGACCGCGCTAAAAACCTGGAAAGCTATTGTTTGAACGCAGTTAAGAATTATTGTTTCGATGTATTGCGGAAACAAAAACAACAGCAAACCTATGAACAGAATGTTTGGGCAAATGCAACCACCGAACCTGAAGTTGAGCAGATCGATTTGGTTGAAAAGCTAAAACAGGAACTCTACCGGCTACCCGAACAGCAAAGGCTGGCAGTTAGCCTGAAAGACATTGAAGGTTTCGATTACAGCGAAATCAGTGAAATTCTGGAGCAAAGCGTTGAAACCATAAGGGTGAACGTTTCGAGGGGAAGAAAGAAATTAGTTGAACTGTTTAAGGAGGAATTGAAAGATGCGTACCAATAAACCAGATTTGTTTTGGGATAATGAGCCATTCCCGGGAAGTTCCGGAAAAGCTCACAACACACCGGAAGAAAACGATTTTATTCGTTCT
>JBKDZK010000074.1:0-14862 GCA_047971205.1 Draconibacterium sp. | reverse complement strand
AGACAATATGGTTCTTGGTCGTTCAGGTTGGTCTCTTTCTAAAGTAGAGGGAGCTTGTCTTAAAAAGAAAATACCATATATAAAACTCGGAGGGACTTCATTAATGCAAAGTGCACACGTTCGAGATGTGGCATCCGCAATGAGGATAGTTGCAAACAATTATGATGAAATAGCATGGATTAGATTTTTGCAACTTTGGGATGGAATAGGAGAAATTAAAGCTTCAAGAATAATTTCCAATATTATTATTCTTGACACATTTGAAAAAATGCTGAGCTTTCTGGAGAATTCAAATATTAAGGAAGTAATTGAAGATATTCCCATCACGTTAAAAAATGTTCATCGTTTTATAAATAATCCAGCACAAGCAATGAAAGAAGCTCTTAATTCAATGCAAAATATGCTGGAAAAAAAATACAAGAATGAATGGGAATATAGGGTATCCGATTTTGAGGTTTTAGGAGAGGTTGCAAAATCAACTGGAAGTATTACAGAATTTATTACAGAATATGTACTTGACCCAAAAGCTGAAACAACTTTTAAAATGGGACGAGTAACGAACGATGACGCAGTCACATTATCTACAATTCATTCAGCAAAAGGACTTGAAGCAAAAAATGTCCATGTCATAACTTTGAATCCTTTCAATTACCCTTCTCCCCGTACAATTAAGCAAGGAAAAGATGCAATCGAAGAAGAACGAAGATGCTTATATGTTGCTTTAACAAGAGCAAAAGACAAGTTAAATCTATATCGTTTAACCCGTTCATTACAGACACAATATGACAATAGTTTAAATGGAGAATATATTTCTAAAGAAAATCAGAAAGTGCGTATTATAAGCCAAGAATATTTTCAACTAGAAAGTTTTGTGTCATTTGTTAATAACGAAAAGAGAGAATATCAAAAACTTGCATTAGACGAATTTTTAAAGAAATATACAAAAGTAGACTCAATGGAAGAAAATTTATACTTCTTAAATAAACTACCACATGAGTTAGTCAATATTGTTTTTAATAGACAAATAGAAACTGATTTTCCATATTATGCCAACAATAACCAAGAAGCAGATTTTCCAGATTTTGATTTTGAATAAATGATAAACAAAATGAATGACAAAAAAGGCAGCCTATAACACGTGTAGCCGTTGCACAACCCCATAATTTTAATAATCCTGTTAAAACCACGTAGAGAAACGAGCTGTTTTCATCCGTTTTTAGCAGGATTTTTAGGGATGTTCATAATTTCTATCTCATCGAGCAAACGTATCCGCCCTGCCAACCAGGTGCCGGGATAAATGCTAATTTGGCTTTTGACAATAATCAAGTAGAAAAATTACGAAAAACATATTGCTAATCATTCGTAAAAAATAATGTATTAGTGTTGTGCTCCCTATCTTTGAACACTGAACACTGAACACCGAACACTGAACACCGAACTAAAGCGTAGTCCGATACCACTCCGAGCTTTTACCCATCCAGCGAATGCCGGCAACAAAACCTTTTAGTTTGAGCAGGTTGTCGTTTTCAAACCAGGCATAGCAATCATAGGTTTTTCCTGATTTCGGATCGTAAATGCGTCCTTCTTTCCACTCTTTGTTATCGGAACTGTACACAAAGCCATCCAGAATCTGAACTCCGACCAGCGGGCGCTCGCGAAGGCTTTCTTCCGGGTTTTTATCGTCTTTGGGCGCTTCCCCGTTTTTGTATTTCTCGGGAATCATGTACACGATGGTGCCAATAAACTTTCCGTCTTTCTTTTCGATCTGAATTTTCGAAGTTTTTTCTTCGTTCCACCAGATCCCGAGGATCTTGTCGGCTTCCTGGGCAAAGCCTGCAAGGGCGTAAGTTGCCAGGAAAAAAAGGATAATTAATTTCTTCATTCGTTTTGATCTAATTTTAAGGTTGAACGAACTTAGGATTTTTTCATTAGAAATCTGAATTGTCAAATGAAAAAAATGGGTGAGCAAGTGAGTCAAAGGGCGAACGGTTCCCGATGCTAAACTGATTTTTGTAGGTTTTTATTCAAAAATTAGTTTCCTTACAGTGGAAATATAAAAATTATTCAGGATTCACTTATCACTCAATAAACTAACTCATTGTTTATGAAAGGCATTAAGCGTGTTTTACTCTCTCTGCTTATTCTGATTGTACTTGCACTTACTGCAGGTGTTTTTTTTGTTCAATACCTAAAAAAGGCAGCTGTTCCCGACTACAATAAAAGTTTTGTTTTGTATGGTTTGCAGTCGGAAGTTGAAATATTGCGCGATGCACACGGGATACCTCATATTTATGCGAAATCGGATTCTGATTTGTACCGTGCCGTTGGGTTTGCCATGGCGCAGGACCGTTTGTGGCAAATGGACCTGTTACGGCGGGTAACGCAGGGGCGTTTGTCCGAAATACTGGGGAAAGACCAGGCAGAAACCGATTTGTTGATGCGTGCTTTGCGGATACAGGAGAAATCGCAGAAAATTCTGAAACATTCCGATCCCGAAATTGTATCGGCACTTCAATCTTTTGCCGACGGGGTGAACCAGTACATGGCTCAGTTTCCGCTTCCGCCCGAGTTCAAGGTGCTGGGCTACCAACCCGAGTGGTGGAAGCCGGTTCATTCCATTAACCTGATCGGATACATGTCGTGGGATTTATCGATGGGATGGGGAACCGAATATTTTTTGCACCAGCTCAGGGCAGAGGTATCTGATTCGATGATCGCAGCGATGATCCCCGATCTGGCTCAACATAAAACAAGCGTTTTCGAAGCATTCGGAAACAACCGGATTGATGCAAATTCCACCTTGCTTTCGGCCTCCCAAAAGTTAAAAGATTTGGGCATTGAAATATTTAACGGCAGTAATAACTGGGCGGTGGCCGGTAAAAAAAGTAAAACCGGAATGCCTTTGCTGGCCAACGATATGCACCTTGGCTTGTTTGCTCCGGGAATTTGGTACCAAATGCACCAGGTGGTTGACGGGAAGCTGGATGTTACCGGCGTGGTAGTTCCTGGGCAGCCTTTTGTAATTGCGGGCCACAACGACCGGATTGCCTGGGGAATGACCAATGTAATGCTTGACGATCTTGATTTTTACCGGGAAAAACTCAACGAAGACTCAACAAAATACTGGTTCGACGGCGCCTGGAAAGACCTGATCATTCAGCCCGAAACCATAAAAACCAAAGAAGGGGACTCCATTCAGACAGAACTGAAGCTTACCCACCGCGGCCCGATTGTGAACCGCATGAAAAAGGAAAAGGAAATGCCCTTGTCGGTTCGTTGGCTGGGTAACGAAATGAGTAACGAGATCCGAACAGTGTACCTGGTGAACAGGGCAAAAAACTGGGATGAATTTCGTGCTGCAATGAGCACTTTTATTTCGGTTAGTCAGAATGTGGTGTATGCCGATGTGGATGGAAACATTGGCTTGCAGTGTACCGCCGGAATCCCCGTTCGTGAAGGTTCGGGCATCGAAATTTATCCCGGCGACAGCAGCAAATACGACTGGAAAGGGTTGGTTCCTTTTGACGAACTGCCTTACGAATACAACCCGGAAAGAGGCTATGTTTCTTCGGCCAACAACAAAACGGTACCCGAAGGATTTCCGCATTACATCAGTCACTGGTTTGCCACGCCAAGCCGCATCGACCGTATTCGCGAGATGCTGGAAGAAAAAGAGAAACTGGGTGTGGAAGACTTTAAAGCCATGCAAGCCGATGTAAAGTCGAAAACGGCGGAACATATGACCCCGGTTTTTCTGACATCCTTGCAAAAGGAAACGGCCTGGCCGGCCACCGAAAAAGCAGCTTTGGACAAATTGCTTTCGTGGGATTTTGAGTTAACACGCGAAAGTCAGGCAGCTTCGGTGTTTGAAGTGCTGTACCGGAAAGTGATGGAGAACCTGGTAAAAGATGAGCTTTCTCCGGAGTTGTTTGAAAAGATTAAAGGCGAGCGGATGCTGTTGGAAAACCTGCTGATGAATGTGCTTGCTGACCGGAATTCTGAGTGGATCGATAACAAAAATACCGCTGAGGAAGAAAACCTGGATGACTGTATACAACAGTCGTTTGTTGAAACGGTGCAGGAGCTTTCGGCGGAGCTGGGAGCCAATGTGGATAAGTGGCAGTGGGGAAAACTGCACACTTTTACCATGAGCCATCCGCTGGGAGTGGTAAATGCATTGAACAAGGTGTTGAAACTGAACCGCGGGCCTTTCCCTGTTCCGGGAAGTTTTCACACGGTTTGTCCGTATACCTATTCGTACCGAAACCTGTATAAAGCAAATAACGGGGCTTCGGAGCGCCATATTTTTGACGCCGGCAACTGGGATCGTTCTGAAACCATCATCCCAACCGGTACCAGTGGAATTCCGGCCAGCAGCTTTTACCTCGATCAAACGGAGATGTATTTGCAGAATCAGTATCATGGCGGTCCTTTCAGTAAAGCAGAAGTAGAAAAAGCAACAAAATTTAAAATGACGCTCAATCCTGATTAATCTCTTAGAAAAAGTTGGTAAAGAGAGTCATATTTGTAGAACACTGCATTGATTTGCGTGTTTTTAAGAAACAATAGTAAAGCCATGCAACGCGCTTGAGGATGGAATGAGTCATGCTGAATTTCGTTTCACATCAACCAAAAAGAATGAAAGCATGTACGGAAACGCTCCGGTAAATGAAGAGGAGCTAATTCCAGACGAAGCCGTTGAAATAAAACAATTATAACCGATGAGAAAGAAAAAGAATACCCCTATTTATGTAGTTTCCGGTGGTCGCGGAATTGCCGGAAATAATTTACTTCAATCGATCCTGATACAATATCCCGATAACAAAATCCCGGTGGAAATCATTGGCGGAGTGAATACCGAAGACATGGTTTTTGATGTGGTAATGCGCGTCAAAAGCGAAGGCGGGCTTATTACGCACACCATGGTAAATCCTTTTCTTCGGAAAAGAATCAACGAACTGGCTAAGGAATTTAATGTGGAAGTGATTGATCTGATGGGTGATTTGGCCCGCTATCTGGACCGGACCCTGAATGTGGAGCCCTTGCAGCATCCGGGTTTGTACCGCGAATTAAATCAGCAGTATTTTGACCGGATTGAATCGATTGAATATACTTTGTCGCACGACGATGGCATGAGCCCCCAAAGACTTCAACAGGCCGAAATCGTACTTACCGGGGTGTCACGTGCCGGAAAAACGCCGCTGAGTGTTTACCTGGCCATGTATGGCTGGAAAGTCGCCAATGTACCCTTGGTTCCCGGTGTTCAGCCACCGGATGAGCTGTTTGAAATCGATCCGAACCGGGTTTTTGGATTGCACATCGGAACCGGGCAGCTGATTGCCCACCGCATGAAAAGAATACAGGGCTGGAACAACCACCGCAGTGATTCGTACGTTGATCAGAACGCCGTGCGCGAGGAGATACGGAATGCCATGTTTGTGTTCGACAAGGGCGGCTTTACCGTTATCAACGTTTCCAACAAGCCCATTGAAAGTACGGCCAACGAAATTTTGAAACTCATGTCGGAGCGTTTTATATTCCAGGGAAGAAAGCTCGAATCGCCTTATCACGATCAAAAATCAGATCCTTCAAAATAAGAGCGCAAGTTTTTTGAAGAGTCAGTGTCTTACGGTTATTATGAACTTAATTTCAATTGTAAGATGCAAAAATTTAGTTGGCGTGTTTTTATAAGCTTTGGACTTAGTTACGCAATGATTGTACTCCTTGTTTCGGGAATCATTTTGTATGTTTCGCCTCCGGGCCGGTATGCGCATTGGGTAAACTGGGCTTTGTGGGGATTCACAAAAGAAGAATGGCAATCCATTCATACCGTTTTCTCACTGGGGTTTGTTGTTTTGTCTGTATTTCATCTTTTTTCGGCCAATTGGAAAGTATTTTTATCCTATTTCAGGTCGAAAACAGGTGGCAATTTTCGCAGAAAACGCGAGTTGCTGCTATCTTCTGCCTTTATGCTGGTATTCTTTTTCGGAACAGTGTTTTCGTTGCCTCCGTTTCTGAATGTGATGGCACTGGGCGAAGATCTTACCAACTCGTGGGAAAAAACCGAAGAACGGGCGCCGGTGGCACATGCCGAGTTGCTTACCCTGGCTGAACTGTCGGAGCAACTAAAACTGGAGTCGGTGGAAGTGATCACCCGAAAACTGAACCACCACAAAATCAGCTTCGAAAATGTTCATTCGCAATCGTTGCAGGAAATCGCCAATGCCAACAATACCACTCCAATGGATATTTACGGAGTGATTTCGAAACCCGCAGGCAATGCCAGGCAGGGAAGCGGAGTGGGCTGCAAAACGCTGGAAGAATTTGCTTCGGAACTGGAAAAAAGCACCGATGAAATTCTGGCCGTTCTGAAGGAAAACAACATTGAAGTCGAAAAAGGACAAACGCTTCGTACGATTGGAGAAAACAATAATATTCCTCCGCGCGATGTGTATAATTTGATTTCAAAATAACTCCAACCAACGTTCATTTGTTGTAATTTTCACGTCTTAATGTCGGATCAGGAAACCATAGAACAACTAAAGCAGGGTAGCGAAACAGCTTTCCGGGAACTGGTTGAGAGCCATCAGCGCTTGGTGGTGAACACCTGCTTCGGGCTGGTTCACAATCGCGAAGATGCCGAAGACATTGCACAGGATGTTTTTATTGAAGTGTACCGTTCCATTCAGCAATTCCGGGCCGACTCCAAGCTTTCTACCTGGTTGTACCGGATTGCCGTTAACCGTTCGCTGAATCACATCCGCGACAATAAAAAACACAAATGGTTCCAGTCGTTTGAGAAAGATGTGGAAGCCAGAAACCGGCAGATCCTCCAGGTTGAATCTTCTCCGGCAGATCATCCCGGCTATGAGATGGAGAACAAACAACGCGCAGTAATATTGCAGGAGGCCATCAACAGTTTGCCCGAAAACCAGAAGGTAGCCTTTACGTTGAACAAGTACGAAGAGCTTTCTTACCAGGAAATTTCAGAAGTGATGGAGATGTCGGTATCATCGGTAGAGTCGCTTTTGTTTCGGGCAAAGAAGAACCTTCAGAAAAAATTATACAAATGCTACAAAAAGAAGTGTATGTAGCGCAAGTTTTTGGTAATGAATGTGTCATATAAACAAATACTGATAAAATGAAGTGCAAGGCAGTACATAGCAAACTAATTTTCTTTCTCGAAAGAGAGCTTCCGGAACCGGAGATGAAAGCGGTTCAGGAACACCTGACTGCTTGTCCGGAGTGTGCTCTTTTTGCGGAAGAAATGAAAAAGACGCTCAGTATTTTGGAAACAGAGAAAGTTTCGGAAGTCAATCCTTATTTCTATACACGCGTAAAAGCAAAACTCGATCGTCCATCAGAAATTCAGCCAAGCGGAATCCGCAGCTCGGTATTGGTTCGGGTGCTTCAGCCCGTGGCTTTTTCCATTATTTTGATTTTGGGAGTTTACGGAGGAGTAAAAATGGGAGCCACCGGAGCAAAAACAGGGTCGGCGTTTACTGCTGAGCAGGAGATGGTGCCTTATCTGAATGAAATGGATGTGGAACCTTTGGAAACCTTTTTAATGGAATAACTATGAGAACCAGAAATACATACCGCATTCTTATCTGGATCATCGTGATTCTGGTGGCAACCAATCTTTCCATGGCTGTTTCGTTCTGGTACCACCGGCATCAGGAAACAAAGGCTGTCACTGAGGTAAGCATACAGCAGGAGGAAATTCCTTCGGAGCAGCGAACACGTTTTTTCAGGGAACAGCTGAACCTGAGCCCGGATCAGTTGGATGTATTTCGGGAACTGAACCGCGAATTTAACCGGAGTGCACGCCGGGAGTCGGACGAACTGGAGGAGTTGCGCGTTCAAATGGTAGAGGAAATGGGAAAAGATTCGCCTTCTCAGGAACGGCTCGACTCCATTGCCCAGGAAGTTGGAGGGCATCATTCGGAGCTGAAGGAGATTACAATGAACTATTACCTGCAGATGAAAGCCGTGTGCGACAGTGCCCAGCAGGAGAAGCTGAAAGAGATCTGTATGACGGTTTCCAAGTCGAAAGAGGAAATTGCATTGCCACAGCGCGGACACAGACATCGGGGAGGAAAATGTCAATAAAATAAATCATATAAAGTATCAATAACCGTTTCGAAACGACGTAACGGAATCTACAAAAGTCATAATTTTTTAAATCGTAAAACAATGAAAACGAGCAACTTAAAAAAGATTGCCTGGGTGTTCTTGGCCCTGACGCTAAGTGCCTCAACTGCATTCGCTCAAGGAGGTAGACAAGGAAACAGGAATGTAAACCAGCAAAAAGGGACCTGTTTGAATTACATTTCGGATTTAACCGAAAATCAACAAACCCGGATAAAAGCCATGGATGAAAAGCACTGGGAAGCGATGGATGAACTGCGGACCAAACGCCGTTCCACCACCAATGCTGTTGAGAAAAGCGAGATCAGAACCGAGATGCTTAAAACCGTGGAAGCACATCGCAACGAAGTAAGAGGGCTTCTTACCGAAGATCAGCAAAAAAGATATGATCAGTTGCAGACCAGTGCCGGAACGGGAAGAAACCAAAACGTTGGCCGGGGAAACGGCAACGGAGGCAAACGTGGTCGCGGACAGGGAAACGCTTGTGTGAATGCGCGGTCGAACCGGGGCTGGAACCAGGTTGGACGGGGCATGTGCCGCTATTATAATTAAAAACTTACTACCGGATTGATAAATAAATCATTAATCATTTAAAACGAATTTATTATGAAAGCAAAAAATGCATTTTTGATGGTGGCAGGTTTGGCTTTGATCGCCGGTGCCTGTTCCAAATCGGATGATCCGGTAACGGACCCAATGTTTACGGATGAAAAAAGCAGTGAAATAGCTGCTGCTATTTGCGACAGTTGCACCTATGATGGCGAATTGACAGAGGCCGATTTTAGCGGACTTTTGGCCATGCGGGAAGAAGAAAAACTGGCGCACGATGTTTATGTGACTTTTTTTAGCGAATACAGTGCAGCTGTTTTTCAGAACATCGCCAACAGCGAAGAAGCGCACATGGCCGCCATATTGAACCTGATTAATGGCTACGGGCTGGAAGATCCTGCCATTGACGGAGTGGGTAATTTTAGCAACCCCCTATTTGCCGGTCTTTTTGTGTCGCTAACGGAGCAGGGAGGCGCCAGTTTGGAAGCGGCCTTAAAAACAGGGGCTTACATTGAGGAGTTGGACATTGCCGATTTGATGGCCCAGCTGGAAAATACGAAGAACGAAGATATTCAACGGGTATATGGGAATCTTCTTGCCGGATCGGAAAGTCATTTGCGGGCATTTGTGAATAACCTTGCAGCCATGGGCGTGACCTACGCACCCGAATTGTTGGATGATGCGACTTTTGCCGCCATCATGAGCGGGCAAAACGGCCGTCGCGGACAAAGGAATGGCAATGGTTACCAGGGAGCAAACGGTAAAAACGGAGCAAAGGGAAGCAATGGGCAAAATGGAAACGGAACTGGCATTTGTGACGGGACACAAAGCGGAGTGTCCAATTCCGGTCAAAACGGAAATGGCAACAACCGCTAAAAAAGTTGAGAATATTGACGAAAGCTGTCCGGAACGGGCAGCTTTTTTTATGCACTTTCATGCCAGTATTAAATAATGTTTGAAATTGTACATCCTTTTCTGATTATTTCCAATAAAAATTAAATTTGTAGGCTCAAATTTTAACAGGCAGGTACAGTCTGAATTCTTTGAAAAAGAAGAAGAAGGATAACAAGAGGAAAGACTGCATCCCTGCTTCTTGAATGTAAAAAGAAACATCATGGCACGTTTGAAAATTAAAGACATTTTAAAAAGTGGAAAAACAGGCGACGAAGTGGTTGCCAAAGGTTGGGTAAGAACAAAGCGCGGAAGCAAAAATGTGAATTTCATCGCTTTAAATGACGGTTCCACAATCAATAATCTTCAAATTGTGGTGGATGTTGAAAGTTTCGACGAAGCATTGTTGCGCGATATTAACACCGGCGCTTCGCTGGCAGTTACCGGAACTTTGGTTGAATCGGCCGGAAGCGGACAAAACATTGAACTGAATGCCCGGGAAATAGAAGTGCTCGGAAAAGCAGATCCGGAGAAATTCCCGATTCAGTCGAAAAAACACTCACTGGAGTTTTTGCGCGAAAATGCGCACCTGCGTTTCCGTACCAACACTTTTGGCGCGGTTTTCCGTATTCGTCACGCCATGGCATTTGCCATTCATAAATATTTCAACGAAAAAGGATTTAACTATCTGCACACCCCGATTATTACCGCGAGTGATGCCGAAGGTGCAGGGCAAATGTTCCGGGTTTCAACCCTTGATGCCAAAAATCCTCCGTTAACAGAAGAGGGAACCATCGATTACTCACAAGACTTTTTTGGCCGCGCCACCAACCTTACGGTTTCAGGGCAGCTGGAAGGAGAATTGGGAGCTTTGGCACTGGGTGAAATTTATACGTTCGGACCTACTTTCCGTGCCGAGAATTCAAATACAACCCGCCACCTGGCCGAGTTCTGGATGATTGAGCCTGAAATGGCTTTTTACGATCTGAAAGACAACATGGACTTGGCGGAGGAATTCCTGAAATCGTGTATCAAATATGCGTTGGATAACTGCATGGACGATTTGAAGTTTCTGGCACAACGCCTGGAGCAGGAAGAAAAGAACAAACCGCAGGATCAGCGCTCAATGCCGTTGATCGAGAAACTGCAGTTTGTACTCGACAACGACTTTATCCGCCTCACGTATACCGAGGCCATCGATATACTGAGAAATTCAAAACCGTTTAAAAAGAACCAGTTCCAGTTCCCTGTTGAATGGGGAATTGACCTGCAGAGCGAACACGAACGCTACCTGGTGGAGAAACACTTCAAATGCCCGGTTATTCTGACGGATTACCCGAAAGATATCAAGGCTTTCTACATGAAACAGAACGACGACAACAAAACCGTTCGGGCAATGGACGTGCTGTTCCCGCAAATTGGCGAGATCATCGGTGGTTCGCAGCGTGAAGAAGACCTGACAAAACTGGAGAACCGCATGAAAGAGATGGATATTCCGGTAGTCGAACTGTGGTGGTCCCTTGATACCCGCCGTTTTGGCTCGGTTGTTCACAGTGGTTTCGGGCTGGGATTTGAACGTTTCATATTGTTTGTCACGGGAATGGGGAACATTCGCGACGTGATCGCTTTCCCGAGGACGCCAAAAAATGCTGAGTTCTGATACTTGTAGAGGCGCTGCTCCAAAAAAAGTATTAAATTTATCGCACTAATTTTTGGGATATGGAGCAAAGACTTACACTACAGCAAAAGCTTCTCCAAAAGCTATCGCCTCAGCAAATACAGGTGATCAAGCTTTTGGAAATCCCTACTATGCAGCTCGAGCAGCGCATCAAAAAAGAGTTGGAGGAAAATCCTGTATTGGAGCTTGAGTCTGACAACCAGTCGGTTGATGAAGGGCCGGACTTGCAGGATCAGGATGATAACAGGGATGTGGACAACGAGGAATTCACGATCGATGATTATTACGAGGACGATGAGATTCCGACCTACAAGCTGAATACCAACAATTATTCGAAAGACGATAAGTACATTGATGTGCCGTTTTCGGTCGGAACGTCGTTTCACGAATCGCTGACGGAGCAGCTGACTCTGTCCGATCTTTCGGAACGGCAGCAACAGCTGGCCGAGTACATCATCGGAAACATTGACGACGATGGCTACCTACGGCGCGATCTGATGTCGATCAGCGATGACCTGGCTTTCAATATGAACCTGGATGTTCCGGAAGAAGAGCTGGAGGAAATTCTGACTGTGATTCATGATTTTGATCCGCCCGGAGTGGGAGCGCGCGATTTGTGCGAGTGCCTGTTATTGCAGCTCGACCGGAAGGAAGAGGGAGACTATGACCTGGCGAAAACCATTGTCAGGGATTTCTTTACCGAATTCACCAAAAAGCATTACGACAAAATAAAAGCCCGTCTGGAACTGAGCGATGATGAGTTGAAATTTGGCATCGACCATGTTTTAAAGCTGAATCCGAAACCGGGCAGTTCGTACAGTAATCCGTTAAATAAGGCCAACCAGCACATTGTTCCGGATTTTATTCTCGACAATGTGGACGGTGAACTCAGCTTGTCGCTGAACCAGCGAAATGTTCCGGAGCTGACCATCAACGAAACTTACCAGGAGATGCTCAAAACCATGAGCGAAAGCCAGAAGGCGAAGAAAAACGACAAAGAGGCTTTGCTGTTTGTGAAACAGAAGATCGATTCGGCCAAATGGTTTATCGATGCCATTCAGCAGCGGCAAACAACTTTGCTGCTCACCATGTCGGAGATCATCAGTTTTCAGCGTGAGTTTTTTCAGGATGGCGACGAAACCAAGCTCAAACCCATGATTCTGAAAGACATTGCAGAGCGCACAAATCTCGATATTTCAACCATTTCAAGGGTTTCGAACAGCAAATACATTCAAACGCATTTTGGTATTTATCCGCTGAAATATTTCTTCTCGGAAGGTTTGCAAAAAGACGACGGGGAAGAAGTTTCGACCCGTGAGATCAAGAAAATACTGCAAGAGTGTATTGAGAACGAAGACAAGCGCAGGCCGTTGACCGACGAAAAACTGGCAGCCATCCTCAAGGAAAAATCATACAACATTGCGCGCAGAACAGTAGCAAAATACCGCGAACAGCTGGATATTCCGGTGGCTCGTTTGCGAAAAGAACTCTGATATGCATCCAAAATTAGCCAAAGTAGTTTCCATCCTGTTTCACCCTGTTCTTATTCCTACGCTCGGAATTCTTTTGTTGCTGAATTCGAGTTTTTATTTTTCCATGTTGTCGTGGGAAGCCAAACGTTTTATTCTTTTGGTGGTGTTTTTTACCAGTTGCATTTTGCCCATGCTGATGGTGTCGCTGCTGGCGTTAAATACAAAATTCGACATCAACATGCCCAAAAGTACCGACCGTGTGCTGCCGCTTTTGGCTGCTGCGGTGTTTTATTACCTGGGCTTTGTTTTGCTGGGGAGAATATCGGTGTTTCCGGTGCTGAAAATGTACATGCTGGCCAGTGTGCTGGTAATTGTGGCACTACTCATTATTTCGCTGAAATGGAAGATAAGCAACCACATGGCGGCTTTGGGCGGTCTTGCAGGGATGTTTTTTGCCCTGTCGTTCCGCTACGGACTAAACCCGGTTTATTCGTTGCTGGGCATTATTTTGGTATCGGGCATTGTGGGAACCGCTCGCCTGGCACTCGACCGGCACAACATCTGGCAGATTATCGCCGGTTATTCCCTTGGATTCTGCGTACTTTACCTCGTGGTTTATTTCGTGTGATCAGCATGAAAAGTATCGCTTTTCGCTAATCGAAATCGTGTTTTTCAAACTGTATTAGCTGGTAAAATCAGGTTTTGTCAAAAACAGATTATTCGAATAAACCCTGAAACGAATTCAGGGTGATGTTCTTATGATATGTTGGGAAATATTAGTTTGACGCGACATTAGTTGATTTTCCGGATGGAGTCCCTCAGTTTCATGCTTGGTTTGAGCAGCACCTGGCTGGTGTTAATGTCCTTGTTTTGGATTTTTGAAAGCAGAAACTTAACGGCAATTTTGCTGATGTCGCTTACCGGCTGCGCAATGCAGGAGAGTGGGGTGGACAAATAATCGAGGTAAGGATGATCGTCAAAAGTTATCAGAGAAATGTCGTCGGGCACATGAATGTTCTCTTCTTTTAACGCTTTCATACAACCCATCGCAATGGTATTGCTAAGTGTGAATATGGCAGTTGGCCGTACCTTTTGCTGAAGCAACAACTTGGTTTCCAGGTAGCCGTTTTGAAAGGTAAAATCGTCGCCAACAATGTTAATGTCTTTGTTTCCGGCCTCTTTCATGGCATCAGTAAATCCCTTTACCCGCAGGCGGTTGGGCGTGGAAGTTTGCACTCCTTGGATACAGGTGATCCTGGAGTGCCCGTTTCCGATGAGGTATTGCGTGGCTTTGCTGGCACCTTCGTAGTTGTCGGTAGAAATATAGGGGATGTCCAGGTCTTCAAAATAGCGGTCGATGCAAACAACCGGAATTCCCTGGTCCTGGATTTCCTTTATGTGTTCCCATTGGTCGCCGCACGGAACAATGATCAGGCCCTCGATGTTGCGGGCCGTCAATTGCAGAAGTTCCATTTTTTCAATTTCAACATTCTCGTCGCTGTCACTGATGATGGTGATGTAATTAAATTTCCGAAGCTCAGTATTTATCTCGCTGGCAATTCCGGCAAAGAAAGGATTGTTCAGAGATGGGATTATCAAAGCTAAAGTGCTGCTTCTTCCGGTTCTCAGGTTAGCTGCAAAGTGGTTGGGGACATAGTGCAATTTCTTGGCTGCTTCTCTTACTTTTTCCTGCGATTGTTTTCCAATCCGGTATTGTTTAGCCTTTCCGCTTAAAACCCTTGATACGGTGGTAATGGAAAGTCCGGTCATTTCTGCGATATCGGTGATATTTACTTTTTGTATTGACATTAGTTATTTGAACAAACGATTATTCAAATATAGTCATATAGTTTATAAAATGAAAAATCACTGTTATTTTTAAGCCAGCCTCTTCTACTTGCTTTGTTGTCAGGCTGAGTTTGCCACTTTTTGCACGAGAAAAAAGAACATTGACTGATATTTACATAAAAATATTTGCACAAACGTTTGTGCAAATGTTTTTTATTTCATATGTTTGCTCTGGTTATTCGACAAATCAATAAAACATATCTACTATGTAAAAATATCAAACTGACGGAGATGCACGTATTGTCGTTCAAGAAGGCATTCTTCGGAAATTCT
>JBKDZK010000073.1:0-1752 GCA_047971205.1 Draconibacterium sp. | reverse complement strand
GAAGCTGCAAAGGCCGAACCAGAAGCACCGTTCGACTACGGATTGTTTGTTTATTAATATAAAAAAATAGGAAGATGGAAAGAAACTTGTCAAAGGTAAGGATGCCTGGATACAGATTCTTTTCATCTTTTTTTATACCAACAATACATCAAAAAGAGATTATAACAGTACTAAAAATACAAGGGGCTAAATAATTTAGGAATCAAGAAAAGTAATCGCTATCGGTTATTTTGCAGAGAAGTAGCATCTGAAAGCAGAAAAACAAATTGGCTACAAATATTCAAAAAGGTATGAAACATCTACAAATTTTATGTACGGTAGTGTTCGCTTTTACATGGAGTTTCAGCTCTTGTACATCTACCGAGAAAGAGAATGCCAGCCTGGCCAAACGTCCCAATATTATTTTAATAATGGCCGACGATATGGGCTTCTCTGATATTGGTTGTTACGGTGGCGAAATTCAAACACCCAACCTTGACGAACTGGCAAAAACAGGGGCCCGCTATTCTCAG
The DNA here is from genome assembly GCA_047971205.1 of Draconibacterium sp. Taxonomy (GTDB): domain Bacteria; phylum Bacteroidota; class Bacteroidia; order Bacteroidales; family Prolixibacteraceae; genus Draconibacterium. The sequence continues at coordinate 1,240 of JBKDZK010000073.1, read as the reverse complement.
TTTTATAATGCAGCCCGTTGTTGCCCTACACGTGCCTCGTTAATGACAGGTGTTTATCCGCACCAGGCCGGTATGGGATGGATGACAAACTGCGATATGGGAACTCCTGCCTATCAGGGCGATTTAAGTAAAAATGCCGCCACCATTGCCGAGGTTCTCAAAACAGCCGGCTATAATACATACATGACCGGGAAATGGCATCTGTCGAATACCCGGAAAGATAAAGGAATGGTTAAAGACAACTGGCCGGTTCAGCGCGGGTTTGAACGTTATTTCGGACTGGTGGGCGGAGCCGGTAATTACTTTAAACTTCCGGTTTATTCCAACAATACAAAATACCCATCGCCGGAAAACTTCTATCTGACCAACGCTATTAGCGACAGTTCGGCAATGTTTATCGACGAGCATTTTAAAACTCAGCCCGGGGCGCCTATGTTTATGTATGTTGCTTATACATCGCCACACTGGCCACTACACGCCCTGGAAAAAGACATTGAAAAATACCGCAGAGTTTATGAGGCAGGCTGGGACGAAATTCGTAAACGTAGGCTTGAAAAGCAGCGTGAAATCGGATTGTGGGAGAATGCACCCGATCTGTCTCCACGCGATGAGAAAGTTCCTTCCTGGGATTCTCTTTCCGACGATCAAAAAAAAGATTTTGCCCGGAGAATGGCAATTTATGCCGCTCAGGTTGACGCAATGGATCAGGGAATTGGGCGTATTGTTGCCAAATTGAAAGAGCTGGATCAACTCGATAATACCGTAATTTTTTTCCTGGCCGATAACGGCGGATGTGCTGAATACATTTCGAGTGGGAAAAGCAAAGATTTGGAGGGAAAACTCGAAGATACTTTCGAAAGTTACAGGATTAACTGGGCCAATGTAAGCAATACGCCTTTTCGCGAATACAAGCACTGGGTACACGAAGGTGGTGTGCGTACCCCACTTATTGTTCACTGGCCAAAAGGAATAGACCACTCGTTAAACAATAGTTTTATCCGTAATTACGGTCACCTTACTGATATTATGGTCACTTGTGTGGAGCTTTCAGGGGCAAAATACCCGGAAGTTTTAAATGGAAATAAAATTGTTCCGATGCAGGGGACTAGCCTAGTTCCAAATTTTTCTGGAAATGAAAACGGACGTGGCCCCATATTTTGGGAACACGAGGCAAATGTTGCCATGCGAAAAGGCATTTGGAAAATGGTGGCAAAAACACCCGAAAATGCCTCGTTTGATT
>JBKDZK010000072.1:0-1572 GCA_047971205.1 Draconibacterium sp. | reverse complement strand
TTTGCTCAATAAGTTTCAGAAGAATGGAAATGTTTTTTTGTGCTAATTGAAGCAATTCCTTTTGCTCTCCAGTCAGGTTTTTATTTTTCGATAAGTTATCGATAGGGCCGGAAATCAACGTTAGCGGAGTCCTGAACTCATGCGATATATTGGTATAAAACCGCAATCGCTCCTGGGTAACCTTTTCCAGCTCGTCTGATAAAAGTTTAAGTTCGATATTTTGTGCCGAAATTGCTTCTTTCTGCTCTTCAAGGTTCCGGTTCGATATCTTCAGTCGTTTAAACGACCATAAATACATTCCAAACAATATGGCCACAAGAGTTAGTAACACAAGGCTAACGAATAACAAAATCTGTTGGTCGCGATATCTTACGTTTAACATTTCAAGCATATTCTTCGATTTTGTTATGTCTTCCTGCAACGCATTTATGTTCTGAAATTGTATCCTGGTGATATCTACATTCGAACGGTCAATAAGGGTGGTTGGTAGTAAATTATTCTTTTGGAAAGGCTGCTTATGTAATATCTTAGCAGCTATTTGAATCGCTTCTTTCCCTCCTGACGGATAAATCAGTGTTGCCGAAATAGTTCCTTTCTCAACCATTTCTATACCTCCTCCTTCATTTGGTAAACCATCAACACCAACTACTAATATATTACGATTAGGAAATTGCTCACTTATGATTTCACCTGCTGCCTCAGCCATTAAATCGGTATGGGCAAAGATTGCTTTAACCAAAGGATATTTTTGTAACACGGATGCCAGACTGTCCCGCACTAAGTCAACTTCCCATTGTGCATAAATTTTATGTACATTCTGAAGCTGTGGAAACCTCCCGATTGCACTGTTAAACCCGTTCATGCGTTCCAGGGCGGGTGAGGAACTAAGCATGCCTAACAGTTCAACTACCTGTCCCCGATTCTTTAACTTATTCACAATGTAAACACCACCAGCATTCCCTATTTCAAGGTTATTACCACCAATGTAAGCTGTATATTTTTGTGAATTGATTTTTCTATCAACAAGAATAACCGGGATACCGGAATCATAAATTCTTTCAATAACAGGTTGAAGCTCGTTAATTTCATTTGGAGCTATTATCATTAAATCAACCCCCACCTCTAATAATTCTTTTATTTGCTGAACCTGTAAAAGTGTGTTGTCTTCAGACTGTCGTTTAATAAGCTCAATGTCATCGTGAAACATGAGTTCACGTTCCATTTCATCTTCCATATTTGTCCTCCAGTCACCTGCCGAACATTGCGAAAATCCAACAATGAATTTTTCTTTTGCCTGCAAGCTGAAACAAAACAGAAAGATTAGTATCAATAAAGTGAAATGGCGCATGATTTTCAAGTTATAACCTCTAAAATTAACAAATTTAGAACAAGAAAAAATACGAAAAGCCCAATGGAAACCATTGAGCCTTTCAATCCAATAAACTAAACTATATTAATCGGATACCCGGACATTTTACCATATTCCTGATAATTTACTAATTTCTCCATCGAGTAATTCTATCTCACCGTTTTCCGAAAACAGGCTTACAGATGTAAATTCTTCGGTAGAAA
>JBKDZK010000071.1:0-6154 GCA_047971205.1 Draconibacterium sp. | reverse complement strand
GTAGCGTGCCAGCACGGCATACTCGGCGGCAAAGGCAAAGCTGAACATCCCTTCGGTGTTGTTCCTGGCTTTGTCCTGATTCCAACCTACCAGTAAGTTTGTAGGCAGAATGCCGTTGTATAAGAAGTTTTCGTAGCCGGAATCAAGGTTTTTCTGGAAGCTTTCGATGTATTCGCCTACGTTTTCATAGGCAGGGTATACATCCACATAGCCGCGCATCATTACACCATTGAACCAGTTCCTGAAACCGCTGATATCGTATGTATAATAGCCGGGTCTCGTTTCACCCAAGCGGGCGAAATAGGTAAAACTGGCGTCCGACAGTTTTTGGGCATCGCTGAGGTAAGCATTATCTCCGGTAGCCCTGAACAGGTCGGCTGCTCCTGAAAGCATTGTTCCGCTGTTGTAAGTGATGGCCGGCCCAACCCGGTCGCGGCAGGAAATTCCTTTGCGGTAAGTTACCCCGTTAATCACTTCCGTTTGTGGATTTCCGGGCGTACATCCTCCCATCATATCGTCGTAAACACCGTCAGAGCGCAACAGGTATTTCTTTTGCCAATCGTACACCTTTTGGGCAAAATCGAGGTAATAATCGCTTTTCTTCATCTGCGCAGTTTTGCGGGTCTTTTTGTCCGCAGCATCGATGTAGCGATGCGTTATTTCATCGCTTTTGTCCTTGTACAATTCGTGCAACCACACCAACGGACTCACCATCGGCCCGTTACTGCAAGAATGTTTGGTAACATAGCCCGGCCCCCAGGTAATACCTCCCATTTCCTCTCCGTTGGCATCGCGGGTGCAATCCCATCCGTCCAGAACATATTCTGTGAGGTATTCGGCTTTTTGCAAGTATTCGTTATTCCCGGTGAGTTTATAAGCTTCCAGAAACTCACGTACAAGCCACATTTGATCGTCGTAAACGTTTTCGATTCCTTCTACTTTAGCCGAACCTTTCGAAGCTCCGCGGTTTACACCGTACACCGACCATTCTTTGGTTTGAGTGTAGGAAACCAATTCGAAGGTTCCCATGTAATAAGCAGCGTTGTCGTACAATTGGTACAACAATTCAGCATACCGGTTAAAATTCGCATCATAAAGGGCAGCATTTCCACTCGCTTTCTGAGCTTTCAGCCCGTGAAGAATTGCATTAACCGCCTCAATGGCGCTGGTGTACATCCACACACTTCCCTTTTCTTCCGATCGAACATCCGTATAAGGATTGTAGTAGCGTGCCATGGCCATTCCATCTCCGGTAAAATGAGATTCAACGGCGGCATCTGTCAGTTCCATGGCCCGAAGCAGGTTCTGCTCGGCAAGACTCACCTCCTGCGGAGGATCAACCGGACCGTCGTCGCTGGTCGATTTACTGCAGGCAATGGTTATTAAAGACGTAAGACAGCAAATAAAGAATATTGTGCTAAATTTTCTCATCATATACTTTTTTAGTTCATGTTAACACCGTGAATAACCATCTTATTTTCACCGGTATTGGCGGCGCCGTTGTACACGCCAATGGCAATGGTTACCCCCTGTCCGTTAAATTGCGACAGGTCGTACACAAACGATGCGTAGGCTTCCGGATTGTCGGCACCACCTTCTCCGTGTTTGAATTTCCAGCATCCTTCTTCTGCGGCACTGGCCTCCTGGGCAGTGTTCGACTGTGGCGACAAATGCGTAACCGTTCCGTCGTCCTGGATGGCTGTAACTTTGAAATAAGTATAGTTGTCTCCGAAATTGCGGGTACTGAAATTCAACTGATTACTACCCGGAGCAATGTCAAACTTGGCATACAGATACGATTCCGGCACTTTTGTATCCACATCCGGGGTATTACGGGTTTTGATGATGTATCCTTCTGACGGGAATACTTCCGGGTCTTTTCTGAGCGGCACAAACGACCACTCGGCTGCAATGTGAGCAACATCGCGCCAAGCACGGTAAGCATCAACATAGTTATCGCGGTTACCGCTGATTGGGCTGATACCGGTAAACGAAGATTTGGTGTGCGCCATGGTAGAACGGGCTGTTTCTACGGTTAATTTCCAGCCATCAACTACTTCTGTACCTGGCAGCCAATCCCAATTTTCCACTTTCCGGTCGGCAAAACGAATGGCACGTAAAACCAGTTGTTTCCAATAATCACCGGTTTGCTGACGGTAAATACCGACGGCTACAATTACCTCTTTTCCCACGTAGTCACTAAGGTCGAACTCAAAATCAGTATAGTTGCCCGAACCATAGGTTTTGGTTTCGCCAATTTTTACTGCGGCAGGCTGTGCGGCAGAAAGATCTACTACCTGCACACCAAAATGGGCAGGTGCAGCTTCATCGGCATTGTGTGTACGTAATCTTAACGACAGTATTTTGTTGTCTTTGGTAATGAGTTTGCTTCCGTATACAAACGAATCAAATACATCCAGATCGGCCGGGTTATTTTGCTCGTCTCCGTTATTGCGAATTTGAATGGTAGTACCTTCATTTTGCTCTTGCCATGCTCCCTGGAAATCGAGCGTACACATATAGTTACATGCCCAGTCCCAGTGCGGGTAAGCATCGGCATTGCGTCCGCCGCGATACTCATTGAAGAACCATTTATCGGCTTCTGCCAGGTCGTCGGCCGTTAAACCACGCAACAATTCCTGGCTTCCCATCTGAATATCGATGGTAACCACTCCGTTTGCGAAATCGTCTTTGCCAATTTCTTTAGTGATGGTTGCGTAATCGGTTTTGGAGAATACCAGCGTATAATTATCGGCCACCAGGTTTCCAATTACATACGTGCCATCGGCATCGCTTGTAACCGTACCGGCCGGACCAACACTAACCGTTACACCGGCAAGAGGCGCTCCCCCGTTTTTGGCATCGCTAATGGTTCCCATAATTTTTGCCGAAGCATTTACCATGGTTACGTTGGCAGTAGCCACATTGGCAGCGTCAAATTTTTCGGAAGTAACAGTCACACTAACAGTCAGCCAACCATCTTTCGAAAACTTAACGGCATGGGTTTTTACCGATACATTTTCGAAGCTGTACTTTCCTTCAGCATCGCTGGTTGCGGTAGCATCTTCCTCATTCACCCCTGAAAGCGTAACCAAAACATCCGAAACGGGCAATCCGTCACCATCGGTAACGGTTCCGCTAACAGTACCCAAGCCGATATCTACCGACTCGTCATCTTTTTCGCAGGAACTTAAAAAGGCCAGGGCCGTCCCCAACAACACAGCGAACACAAAGGTCCGTGAGATTTTAAACAGTTTCATTATTAGAATACTTTTAAATAAGTTAAAAACCTTGTTCAGTTCATTTGAACCTATCGTTTCATTGTGAATCCACGTTCACAATCAGCACATACTTTTTGCGAGTGGACAAATGTTGGCGGGAGTGGTTAAAATTTGGGTTAAAACAGGGTTAATTCACTAAAAAAGTTATTAATCTATCAGCGAGTTAGTGATTTTTACGCTATAATTAAATCAGGAACCGGGGCGCTCCCCGATGGAATTGTGCTAACGGAATTTTCATATCTTTACCGCACAATTGAATTTTCTAAACCTGAAAAATTAAGTTTCAATAGAGTAACTGTTTGAGGCTATGCTTGTATTCGTAAAACTACATTGCTACATATTTTTACTATTTACTCTTCTTGGTATCCAGGAGTCATTTTTGGGAGGATTAAAGTTTAGCGGTGGCGAACAGCCCATCGACAAAAGAACTTCGTACAATGTTTTTGGCGAGAATCAAGTGGTATTTGCCGACAGCTTTGCTATTGATTTTAACCTGTCTCTTTATCCCACCACCCAAATTGGGTACATTATCCGCATCAAGAACCAGGAAAACAACACGATCTACAACCTCTTTTTTGATGGACAAGGCAGCCAGCTTTCTTTCAAATTCAATGAAGAAGGCAAGAACAACCTGATTACCGCCAATATGAACAAAGAGGAATTGCTGAACATGCACTGGTTTACAATGAAACTGTCATTCGATCTGAAACACGATTCGATAACGCTGGCCATTCATGACCAAACATTTGGTACCGGCAATGCCAGTCTTTCCAATCCTTGCAGTCCGCTTATCCTTTTCGGAAAAAGTGATTTTATAATTGACGTGCCCACATTTGCAATAAAAGATCTCTCCGTGGGCAACACAGCAAAATACCTGTTCCCGCTGAAAGAGAACGAGGGAAATATTGTTCACGACCAAAAGGGGAAAGATATCGGAGAAGTCTCCAACCCGGAATGGCTGATTAACGATGCCTACCACTGGCGCTACCAAACTTCGTTTCAATCAAAATCGGTTGCCGGGGCCAATTACAGCCCGCAAAAAAAAGAGATCTACTATTTCAACCGCGACTCAATACATATATACAATGTACGATCGGGCAGTACCGAAATAAAGGTATTTGATGAAGAATGTCCCGTCGAGCTGATATTGGGGACTAATTTCCTCGATCCGGAGCACAACAAACTATACACCTATGAAGTGTTTTATGAAGCGCCCTACGAAGGTTCAACCGTAGCCAGTCTCGATCTGAACACCTACCAATGGATCGGTGAAAGCAAGGAACTGTTGCCCACCCAACTACACCACCACGGTGCCTATTTCGATCCGTCAACCGAGCAATACACGTTGTTCGGAGGTTTTGGAAGTATGCATTACAGCAAGAATTTTTTTCTGTATGATTTGAATACCAGTGCGTGGAATGTGTTTGATAAAATCCCCGGAGATTTTCTGTCGCCCCGTTATTTTTCTTCGGTAGGTTACCTGAAGCAGAACAATTCGATCTACATCTTCGGCGGCATGGGAAACGAGTCGGGCGAACAAATCGTCGGCAGAAAATATTACTACGATTTATACCGGATAGATCTGAATACAAAGCAAATTTCAAAGCTTTGGCAAATTCACTGGGAAGAAGACAATGTGGTCCCCGTCAGAGGAATGGTGATACTAAATGATTCGTGTTTCTATACCCTGTGTTATCCTGAGCACTTTTCGGATTCTTTTCTGAAGCTCTACCGCTTCTCGATGAGCGATGGCAGCTATGAAGTTCTGGGAGATTCCATTCCGATTCATTCCGACAAAATTACCACCAATGCCAATCTTTACTACGATGCCGGGTTGAATAACCTGTATGCCACCGTTCAGGAGTTTGATGACGATATTTCGTCGAACCTGAAAGTATATTCGCTGGCTTTCCCTCCCATTACTGCCGAGGAGCTTAAAAGCTATTCAAAAAGTAAAGACAGTAATGTAGCGGTGCTTTTAATCGTTCTTATTTCGGGTGCAGCCGTTGGCATAAGTTACCTTTTTAACCAACGACGCAGGCAAATGCAGGAAATCGATGAGTATGGAGCACCCATTTCGCGCGATGCCGGGCTTAAAAGTCACACGCCTGCCCGGGCCAATTCTATTTGTCTTTTTGGCGATTTTGAAGTGCGCGACCGGAAAAACAAAGACATTACCTACCTTTTCAGCGAAAAACTGAAACAGGCCTTTTGCCTGATCCTGCAACACAGTGCCGAAGACGACGGGATCACCTCTCAACGTTTAAGCGACATTTTATGGCCCGGAAGACCCGCCACCAAAGTGAAGAATTCGAGAGGCGTTACCATCAATCACCTGCGCAAGGCATTGAGCGAACTGGATGGAATTGAATTGATTTACGAAAAAGGATGTTTCAAAATTGTACAAACCGAAGAGTTCTATTGCGACTACACCCGCTGTATTCAGATCATTTCTGCGGAAAATACAGAACAATACCGCGATGAATTGTTATCGCTTATCACCCGCGGTAAATTTCTGAAACTTTCGGATCATTCGCTTTACGATTCGTTCAAAGAGGCAATGGAACAAAAGCTGGAACCGGTATTGCTGCTTGAGCTGGAAAAATGTTTTGAAGCCGAATCGTTCCGCTCTGTCATCAACATTGCTGAAGCCATATTCAACATTGATCCTTTAAACGATGCGGCACTTGCTTACCAGGTAAAGGCTATGCAACGGCTGAAAATGAGAGAAGAGGCGTTGATCAGATACCAGTCGTTCGTGCTTGAGTACAAGAGGATCATGGGGAATCCTTACCCGCATTCTTTTAAAAGTTATAGTTAGTCCGGTTTTAACTGATTTTTACTCTCCGTTAAAACCGAACCAACTACACCCA
>JBKDZK010000070.1:0-5574 GCA_047971205.1 Draconibacterium sp. | reverse complement strand
GACAGAGGGGTGAAATAAAGAAAATTCGATTTTCAGCGATTTAGCTGAAATGAAGTTGGCGTAATACTCCTTGGCTCTGCCACGGGGATAGTCAACTTCAAGAATTTTCTTTATTAAACGGTGAGGAAAAATAGAGTATGCATGTATCGGCAACAAATAAGATGGAAAGTATTTACCAGCAAGTGTTTGCTTTTGTCCGGCAGGGAATTCAGCACCGGCTAAACCAGGATTTCAAAAAGGAACCCAATTCAAGTTCTGTCATCCCGGATTTCTCGTTCTCAGCGGATACAACTTTAGGGAAGTTCATTGCTGAAAATAAGTTAAGCAGCGAAGAAATTTTTTGTCTGTGCATGGCGCTCATGCCGCATTTGTCGCCCGGATTTATTTCGGGTGTAGTAGGGGCGTACCTTCCCAACGGTGGCGAATTTCCGGAGTTTGGCGGCGTGAAAGGCAAAAATCACCGGGGAATCATTCCAACCGGTGAAACGGTTCTTTACCTGCTGGCCGGAAAAGACCTGGCAAAAAGAGCAGCAATGATCCGGATGTTTGAAGAGGATCACCTGTTTTCGCGGAAGAACGTCCTTTTTCTGGATCAGGTTCCGTTGGGAGAGCCCAAAATGAGTGGCCGCCTGATTATGGATGAAGAATACGTCGATCTTTTTATTGCAGGCAAAATTTCGAAACCAAAACTGAGCAGTGATTTTCCGGCACAGTTGATTACTACTGACCTGGAATGGAAGGACTTGGTTTTGCATGAGAAAACGATCGACGACATTCACGAGATTGAGACTTGGCTAAAATTCAATGCCCGGCTGATGCAGGACTGGAAACTTCACGGAAAGGTAAAGCCCGGCTACCGGGTTTTGTTTCACGGGCCGCCCGGAACCGGAAAAACAATGACGGCCTGTCTCCTGGGAAAATATACGGGTCGGGATGTTTTCCGGATTGATTTGTCGATGGTGGTGTCGAAGTACATTGGCGAAACCGAAAAGAACCTTTCAAAGTTGTTTGATAAGGCCGCCAACAAAGACTGGATTCTGTTTTTTGATGAGGCCGATTCGATTTTCGGAAAACGCACCAACGTTAGGGATGCACACGATAAATATGCCAACCAGGAGGTTTCCTATTTGTTGCAGCGAATCGAATCGCACGAGGGGTTGGTTATTCTGGCTACCAACATGAAAGCCAATATTGATCCGTCGTTTACGCGCCGTTTTAATACGTTTGTGGAGTTCGATAATCCCGGTATTGAAGAGCGTCGCCGCTTGTGGGAAACCTATCTGCCGGATTCAAAAAAGCTCGAAAAGGCAATTCTGGTAAAAGAACTGGCGCGTTTGTACGAATTATCGGGCGCCAATATCGTCAATGTAATTCAGTATGCCGGGCTGCAGACCCTGCGAAAAGATAACCGGCAACTTCAACTGGAGGATCTCCTGAAAGGGGTAGAAAAAGAGTATCTGAAAGAAGGAAAAATGCTCAGAAAGAACTGAGGTTTCCATTTTTATTCTCGCTTTCAATGTATCTTTTGGTCATTTGTTGGAATAAACATAAAGAAGTATTTTAGCCAACTACTACCAATTAAATACTCAAAAATGAAGATCCTGATTTCAGCGTTTGTTTTAATTCTTTTGTTTCCGGTCTGGGGCATGGCGCAGGCCGAGGCCAATTATGACGAAAGTAAAGTTCCTGCGTTCAAGTTGCCCGATCCTTTGGTAACTTTTAACGGGAAAAAAATCAAAAATGTAAAACAATGGGAAAAGAAGCGACGACCCGAGTTGCTCCACTTTTTTACCGAAAATTTTTATGGTGAAGTTCCCGGTGAGCTGAAAATCGATGATGTTCATTTGATCGAAGAGAGTGAAAGCGCATTGAATGGTAAAGCACACCGGAAACAGGTGGTTCTGTCCTTTAAAAAGGACAACCATACGCTCGATTACACGATGCTCATTTATTTACCCAAAAATGTAGAAAAAGCCCCGCTGTTTTTAGCGTACGATTTTTTGGGAAATCATACCATCACCAAAGATCCGGAGATTGTTATTTCAGAAGCCTGGGTGGCCGATAAACCTTCGCTGGGAATCATCAACAACCAGTTGACGGAGCAATCGAGGGGAGTTCGTTGCGACCGCTGGCCGATCGAAAAAATCGTGGAAGCCGGTTACGGGCTGGCCGTGATTTATTATGGCGAAGTGGATCCCGATAAAAACGATATGACCGATGGTATTCACCCGTTCTTTTATGTCGACGATCAGGAACAGCCTGCCAATAACGAATGGGGGGCAATTGCTGCCTGGTCGTGGGGGCTGGGAAGAGCCCTGGATTATTTGGAAATGGATGCAGACGTGGATGCTTCGAAAGTGATTGTGTTTGGGCATTCGCGTTTAGGAAAAACGGCTTTGTGGGCGGGAGCTACCGACCAGCGTTTTGCCGGCGTAATTTCCAATAACTCGGGTTGCGGGGGAGCTGCTCTTTCCAAACGCCGGTTTGGAGAAACCATTGCACGTATTAACCGCAGTTTCCCGCATTGGTTTTGTAACAACTTCAAGAATTATAGCAACAACGAACAAACTTTGCCGGTTGATCAGCACGAGTTGATTGCCTTGATCGCTCCCCGTCCGGTGTATGTGGCCAGTGCCGAAGAAGACCGCTGGGCCGATCCGAAGGGCGAATTTCTTTCTGCGCTTTATGCCACACCCGTGTTTGAATTGTACGGGAAAAAAGGAATTTCGCAGCAGGAAATGCCGCCGGTAAACCAGCCGCTTTTAAATACTGTTTCCTATCATATCCGAACCGGAGAGCACAATGTAAAGGACTACGACTGGGAGCAGTACATTCGCTGGGCCAACATGTTTGTAAAATAATACAGAGAATAACTTAACACCTACCTATTATGAGAGCACCTTTTTCCCTTTTGTTAATAGCCGTTTTGTTTACGGCATGTAATCTTTCAAAAAAATCGGAACCTAAAGATCCAACCGTTCACCTTTTTAACGGGAACGATCTTTCGGGATGGCACGCCGATGTTCCGGCAGCTGATCAAAATCCGGATACTACGAAATCCTTTATTGTTCGGGATTCGTTGTTAGTGAGCATGGGCGACCCGCGCGGACATTTGATCTCCGATTCAGTTTACAGTAATTACCGTTTGGACGTGGAATACCGCTTTGCCGGAACCCCCGGGAACTGTGGAGTTTTGGTGCATGCATCAACACCGCGGGCACTGTACCAGATGTTTCCGAAGTCGCTGGAAGTGCAAATGCAGGATGGTCAGGCAGGCGATTTTTGGTGCATTGTAGAAGATGTTACCGTGCCCGACATGATTGAACGACGCGGCCCTGAAGAAAGCTGGGGAATAACCGAAGGTAAAAAACGGCGGATTTTAAATCTTACCGACGGTTCTGAGAATCCGGTAGGGGAATGGAACCACATGGTAATTGAATGCGTGGCAGATACCATCAAGGTTTGGGTGAACAACGACCTGGTGAATTACGGTTACAACTGTACCGCACAAAAAGGACAAATCGCGGTTCAGGCGGAAGGATCGGAAGTGGAATTCCGGAAAATAGATTTAAAACCGATTGAGAAAACTACGCCGATACAAAGTGGATTGTAGTTTTTTATGAAGGTATGAAATGGAACGCGGATGACGCAGACTTGAATGATCATCGGGAGTTAAGATGATTGTGCTGCATTATCTTCCTTCGAATAATATTCCGTTTAAAAATAAAAAAAGGGAGCCATGAGCTCCCTTTTATATGTTGTTGTTTTGATTGATTACATATCAACTTCCACTTTGGCAATTTTACCGGTGCGGTATTCGCCGGCTAATAATTTTTTCCTGGTTTCTTTAAAGGCTGCCACGGTCATTTTAACATCCTCCAGCGTATGCGTGGCCGTTGGTATTAAACGGAGCAGTATTTCTCCTTTCGGAATTACCGGGTAAACTACAATTGAGCAGAAAATTCCGTAATTCTCGCGAAGGTCGTAGATCATTTGTGTTGCCTCTTCTTCGCCGCCTTTCATGTAAACCGGGGTAACCTGGGTATTTGTTTTGCCCAAGTCGAAACCGGCTTCTTTTAATCCGTTTTGCAGTGCGTTTACAACTGTCCACAGTTTTTCGCGCAGTTCGGGCATTGTTCGGATCATGTCGAGGCGTTTCAGCGCACCCATTGTCATAGCCATTGGCAACGACTTGGCAAAAGTTTGCGAGCGCATGTTGTAACGTAAAATGTAGCAAATGTCGGTTTCGCAGGCAATAAAACCGCCAATTCCGGCCATTGCCTTGGCAAAAGTGCCAAAATAAAGGTCAATACCATCCTGTGCACCTAAATGCTCGCCCGAACCGGCGCCGGTAGGGCCCATTGTTCCAAAACCGTGTGCATCATCAACAAACAAACGGAAATCGAACTCTTTTTTCAGGGCTACAATTTCGTCGAGTTTACCCACTTGTCCGGTCATCCCAAATACTCCTTCGGTAATAACCAGGATACCGCCGCCTGATTCTGCCGCACGTTTAGTGGCAAAGGTCAGCATTTTACGCAGCTTCTCCATGTTGTTGTGCTGGTAAACAAAGCTTTTTCCGCCTTTTGCTTTGTGCAGAAAAACACCATCCATAATACAGGCATGTGACTCCGAATCGTAAACGATCACGTCTTTTCGGCTGGCAAGGACATCAATGGCAGAAACCATTCCCTGGTAACCATAGTTCAAAAGGAAGGCATCCGGCTTGCCCACAAATGCGGCCAATTCACGTTCCAACTGCTCGTGTTTTACGGTTTGCCCCGACATCATTCGAGCTCCCATCGGGTACGCCATCCCATATTGGGCAGCAGCTTCGGCATCCGCTTTTCTAACTTCGGGGTGGTTGGCCAGCCCCAGGTAATTGTTCAAACTCCAGGTCAATACTTCTTTTCCCCTAAAGTTCATCCGGGCGGCAATTTCCCCCTCCAGCTTCGGGAACGCAAAATAACCGTGAATCTGGTCCATCCACTTACCAATGTCACCTTTATTGTTTCTGAATTTTGCGAAAATATCCATGATAATTCGTTATTAAAAGTTCGATTACAAGGGTGCAAATGTAAACTTTTTTAAAATCTCAGCAAATGTGTTAAATAATTCTAAGCGCTTAGCTTCCACATTCAATACAATGTTAAATTAGCGCAAACTAAATAAGAAGCTAAACTTCTATTCTATTAAGAATGAAGTGAGTAGGTGTGAGCTTCAATTAGTTACGAACAATGAAATTTTGATATTCTTTTAGTTCCAGTTAATTAAAAAAAGTATATTTTTGCGCCATGTTTATGAAAATGAGATTTTTGTGGGTATCATTGGTATTGGCAACCCTGTTGCTGACATCTTGCGGAGATTACAACAAGATTGTAAAAAGTACCGATTACGAATTTAAATATAAGAAGGCCGTTGAGTATTACGACGATGGTGAATATGTAAGGGCCGGAACGCTTTTCAGGGAGCTGGTAAATATTTACCGCGGGACTAGCCGTGCGGATAAAATTTACTATTATTATGCCAAGTGTATGATTGGGCAGAAAGATTACCTGATGGCGGGACACTATT
>JBKDZK010000069.1:0-2153 GCA_047971205.1 Draconibacterium sp. | reverse complement strand
GGCTGCTCAAAAGTGCCGTCTGCAATAACCGTCCCTCGGACATACAGGCCGGCCCCTTTATGAAAATGAATCCGGGCGCCTGGTTGTATTGTAAGCGTCGACAAACTGTCAACATGGACGTAATCGTACACTAAATAAGGTTTATCGGCTGTCCACGTAGTCGACGTTTCAATGTTCTCAGCTTTTACCAATACAAAATCCTGTCCGTAAGCAATCAGCTTCACATCCTGCAAGTTCATATTGGTTGAAAACAGTATCGAGTCCTGAACAACCATTGGCAGATTTTGCCCGTTGGGATCTATTGTCACCTCTACAAATATGAAGATACTGTCACGCCCGGGCACTTCCACATCGTAGACTTCGTCCTCTAACTCACCGTTTATATTCAACCTGAAATTTGACATGGAGCCCCCCGCCAACCGGATACTGGAGATCAGCACCGGCTCGTTGTATGGATTCCGAACAGTAAAACGTTGGGTGGTAGAACCGATGGTGGTAAAAATGGTATCGAAAGCGATGGTATCGGTTGAAAACTGAAGCTGGGCATCCGGCGACGACACATATCCCTCATCTTCACACGAAAACAAGGAGAATAATAGTGTTCCCACCACAATTATGTAGAATAGATACTTGGCCAACTTAGTTCTCTTTAGTCTTATAACGGCTTAATGCTACTATATAGTATGCAAATATAAAAAATCAATTTACAATTTTTAACACTTATTGACAATCTATAAGCATTTATTCATCATTTATTACGATTTCATACTGAGTCATTTAACCCGTCTTCCCCAAAACTCAGTTTTCCTTGCTTCATTTTAAAGAAAGAAAACCGGATTTTCTACTCAAAATCGGAATACAACAGGTACTTTTTCCGCACGATTTTATAGGCCTCCAGTCCAGGCTGCCAGCTCTTGACGATCTCTTCTTCCGTCACACCATTCCGTATCTGTATAATCAGCGAGTCAGTTCCGGTTAAAAGATTCAACCACCGTTCGCTGGTAAGAAATTCGCCTTTGTTTTCGTATTTGTTGTAGAAATCAAGAAAATATTTCAACGTAAACTCGGGAACATCTTTGCTTGGTCGCAAATCAACACCGTAACATTTTTTATCCTTGTTTAGCGGGCTTACGGCTACTCCCTGAATACTTCGGGGAGTGAATTCAAAATCACCCAGTTCAGGTTTTAATCCGCCCAGAACCTGAAACGGGAAATCGGTACCGCGCCCCACACTAACGCTGGTGGCTTCAAAAAAACACAAGGACGGATACAAACGTACTGAAAGATCGTTGGGTAAATTGGGCGACGGTGCAATCGGCAAGGAATAAAACATGGTGTGGTCATAATTTTTCACCGGAATCACCGTCAACTCACATTCAACACCGTTTTCCAGCCAACCTTCTCCGTTGATCATTTGCGCCAGCTCCCCCACCGTACATCCATGTACCAATGGTATCGGATCCATTCCCACAAAAGACTCAAATCCTTCTTTCAGGATAGGCCCCGCCACATAATCTCCGTTCGGATTTGGACGATCCAGAACTACAAGCGGAATACGATGCTCGGCACAAGCTTCCATCACCAAATGCAAAGTAGAAATGTAGGTGTAAAACCGGCACCCCACGTCCTGAATATCAAACACCATCAAATCCAATCCGTTCATATGCGCTGTCGTTGGCTTTTTGTTTTCGCCGTACAACGACAAAACCGGGATTCCGGTCCTTGCATCCACTCCGTCATCCACTTTACCTCCGGCCGATACATCGCCACGAAAACCATGTTCCGGAGCAAATATTTTTGCCACATCCACGTCCCTTTCACGCAAAAAATCAACCAGGTGCACACCTTCTGCCTGCGACGTATGATTCACTACCAGGCCTACCTTTTTCCCTTCCATAATGGGCAAATAAAGTTCCGGCTGATCGGCACCCACTTTAATTTCGGAGGCTCCCACTGCCAGAAAGTGTACAAACACCAGTAAACAAATCAGGGCTACATTTATTCTGAACATCGGTATTAATATTTTACATTTGTTGCTACGAAGATAGATTTATAATATTTTCGGAGCGCTTATTCTTCCGGAAATTGAAACGGCCATGAATACTAAATTTTTTAAACAATAAGTGTTCGGGTGGGTTTCATGGAATGAGCTT
>JBKDZK010000068.1:0-3746 GCA_047971205.1 Draconibacterium sp. | reverse complement strand
CAATACGCCTGTACGTCAGTACTTCAAGACTTCAATAAGTCTATGCTACAGTGCATACTTACAATCTTAGCTACTCCATCATTTAAAAACATATTTATGCACCTCAATGCTTCAGTATTTCTAGCTGCTCAATCTGTAGCTGGCCTAGAGAGCAACTCCATTCCCTCACCTTGATTATTTTTTTCCTTTTCAGACTGATAAACATTTTTTTTAACAGCAGAGAAATGAATAAGACAAGCTTTTTCGAGGGAATACAACCCAAGGGGTGGAGATTTCCGAAGAAAACCCGCAGGGCATGAGCTTGGCATTTTATTTCCTCTCCGTTATTTTTGTTATCAGTTGAAATGAAAATACGTTAACCAAGATGACCTTTGGCTCCTGTGACCTTGCGCAGGCGTTAAGAAAGTGTAGTTCGGTAGTGAAACGGACGGGCTACTCTTTCTGTGGGTTGTCAAAGGCTCTTCCCACGTACAGGCAAAACCGCACCGGTTCCATGAGGTACGAATGGGTTTTGATGGTTAGATGATATCTTTTCCGATTCAATATAATAAGTTGTAATGTTGCCCCTCCGATTTAGAAGAATAACATTACCTTTAACATTGAGATAATAAATATAACATCACCTAGTGATGCACCTACGTTAGCGGTCAGTTTAAATGAGAAACACAGCGGTAAAAATTAATATATAAATGGAAAAACTAAGAACAATTCCTCAATCTACGATTAATAAAATCCGTAGAAATCCTAAAAACTCTGGACTTGCATATTTAGAATATGGGAGATATTCAGAGATTAACGAGTATTCTGATAGAGAAATTACGGAAATGATTTATGGCATTTACCAATCTCAGAGAATACTTCTAACAGATGGAGATTACTTTTTAAATCTTAATGATGTCGTAAAAACAACATGCAAACTGGAAGACGTTACTTACATTCAGAAACCAACCAAAGAAGATTTAAAAACCAATGCACACAACTCGATTAGAAATATCAGAACTTTCTATGTGAGCGACTACTATTTAGTTACAGAAAACAAGGTTGCTGGAAATACTGAGCATAAAATAACAACATTTCTTTACAAAATAGGTGCAATCAACAAAGGGAGAAACCAGTTCTCAAACCTATTTAGCTGTAGAAATCATTATCAAACACTCCAAGAGTTTAAGGCCGGATTATTTCCAAAAGACCTTTACCATCCAATAAAGAGATACATTAACGGACTTTTTTTTAATGACGATTACAGAATTGGTGAATTTGAAGTGAAAAGTAACTTTATTATTGAATTACCGTGAAACCATAAACTAAATATACTCTATGAAGTTAGAAGATTTTATTTCTGAAAGTATCACTCAAATAATTAGTGGAGTCAAAAAAGCCCAAGACTACGCTAAACAAAATCAAGCGTCAGTAAATCCTGTATCATTACAACAAGGTAAGTCATCAGGAAATTCCTATTATGACAGTAGAACTTTGCAGCCTGCCCAAGTAGTAGATTTTGACATTTCTGTTTCGACAAAAGAAGATGGACAAGTTTCTGGAAAAGCTGGAGTATTTGTTTCCGTCCTCAATTTTGGAGTTGAAGGAAAAGAAGGAACAGAAAACCTAATTTCAAATAGGTTAAAGTTTTCAGTTCCAATTATGCTGCCAACTCAAAATAATTGATATATGAATAAAATTGAATTTGAAATTGGAGATAAAGTTTTTCATAAGTCTAACTATAGTATCATTTGGATAATAGAAAGAATTGAAAATGAGGAAGCTTTTTGTTCAACGATATTAAAAGATTCAATGGAGCAAAAGAAAGAAAAATTTGCTTTGACTTCCATTGAAAAATATGAGCAGAAACAAGTAAGTGTTAGAGCCGTTGGAACACGAAGAAATAATCGTTGGTAATGATTAGGATAAAAACCGAACCGCTAGTCGAGTAGACTGCCCCACCAGTAGGAACTGACGGGGAGAGCCTCTAACACCACGACTTTTTACTTCATAAAAAGTACGTACGGGTCTCATATACGGCGGTTCACTAAGCCATCGAAAACAACAGCGATTTTGGTTTCACCTCGTTGTAAAGCTCCTGCATCGAGACGCACTCCCGATTTTCAATCGCTCAATCTTGATAGTAGTACTCAAAATCGGGCTTTAGTGCAGGGGCCGTCTATCTACTATTTGGAAATAAGTTCCGAAAAGCCAATAGCGGGAAATAACTTTTGTGCCCCATAGAAGCTCCCGGCCAATCTTTACTTTTGACATAAAAAACAGCAGGCCTTCTAGTGTGGCCTGCCGTTATTCATTCTGAATATTGGTTGATTTCTGATTTTAAACTAATCGACCTTCTGTTTCGCTCTCTTCTTGTTCCTCTTCCTGCGCTCCATCAGCTTATCCATATCATCCGATATTTTCTGCTCTGTAATTTGTGCATAGCCCTGCGTGGTGGCTATATTGGAATGCCCCATCATTTTAGCGATACTTTCGATACAAAGCCCACTTGATATGGCCAATGTCCCGAAGCTGTGGCGACTTTGATGGTACGAGAGGTTCTCTTTCAGCCCTAACAATTTTCCTATCTGGTTGATATCGTACCAAATCATATCGCGAACAGGCAATGGAAATACCGGCTGACTGTGGTCTGTGGTATTGTAAAGCCCGATTATTGTTTCGGCAACCGGATGCAGCGGAATAAAGGCTTCCACCTTGGTTTTAACCCGCTTTTTGCGGATGTAATACCTGCCTTCTGCTGTTTTACCAATATGGCACGGATACAAGCGGTGCATATCCACATAGGCAAGCCCCGTGAGTGAAGAAAAGATAAATGCCCTGCGCACCAGTTCCAGCCGCTGGTCGTGCATCGGCTTTTCCATTATCCGCTTTAAATCCTTCCGGCTCACATAACGATGCTTGGCAGGTTCTTTCTTTTCGTACCGCACATCTTCAATCGGGTTGCTTCTGAGTACCTCCTGGTCGATGGCAATATAGATAAGCCGGTTGAGCCAGGTGAGGCATTTGTTGATATACCCCGATTTTCGGTCGTGTGCCGTCTTTAGATAGGTTCTGAATGATTCCCCCAACTCTCGGGTGATATCCTCAAAAAGGATGTCTTCCTTGCCCCATGTGAGAAGAAACTCCTGTAGGTTCAGCTGCGAAAGTTTGGATTGCCGATACGTCGTTGTTGAGTTTATCTCAAGCGAACGAACCCGCAGGCGTTCTATCTCTATTTTACCGGCTTCGAGCAAATATGTTGGAATGGAATCCACCCCGGCAAGCGTATTTTTCAAGAGTTCGCTACTGACCACTCCTTTGCTTTTAAGGATATGCTGATAGGTATGTTCCACCCGGCTGCGGAATGCTGAAAGCCGATTGTTTTCGCGTTCTTTTTTTATGGTGCCTTTACGGGCGTTCCATTCTTCCGGCCGGCAATAGATACCTGTTGTAAGTGCTGTTTGTTTTCCATCGATACTGATGCGGCACATAACTGCCGTTGTACCGTCTGCCTTCACCTTTGCACGGTTGATATAGAATAGTAATTTAAATGTACTTCTCATGTGATAATGTTTTAGGGGTTACAGAACTAATTTTAAATCCGTGGTTGCTTCGATGAGCTTATCCATATCCTCGAACAGCTTTTTAGGGGTAACACGGGCATAGATTTGAGTGGTCTGGATGTTACTGTGCCCCAGCATCCGGCTGATGGTTTCTATGGGCACACCTTCTTCGAGCGTAATTAAACTGGCAAACGAGTGCCTCCC
>JBKDZK010000067.1:0-3029 GCA_047971205.1 Draconibacterium sp. | reverse complement strand
TCCGCCGCAGTCAATTCGTAAAACAGGCATTCTTTATAGGCCGATTCCAGCAAGCCGGGTCCAAGTGCTTTGTGAATTTCGATGGCCTTTCCGATTACGAGATTAGAAATTTCATTTTCTGCCATTTTGTTGTGCTTTGGATTGAGCTATTAAATTACACAAAGTTTCACAGAGTTACCACAAAGCGCCTCAGAGATTCTTTGAGCTGTCTTTGCGGTTCTTTGTGTAATCGAGAAAAGCATCAGAACTTTTCAAAAACCCCTAACCCAAACAAAGCAAAGTCGTATTTGATGGGATCTTGCGGATCAAAACGACGCAGGTTGGCGGTAATTTCCTCCACGGCTTTCCAGTCGTTTGATTTACGCTGTAAAAGCCCCAGTTTTCTTCCTATGTTGCCCGTATGAACATCCAGTGGCAGCATGAGTGCCGATGCCGGAATCCCTTTCCAAAGTGCAAAGTCCACCCTGGCTTTATCTTCGCGCACCATCCACCGCAGGTACATGTTCAGCCGCTTGGCCGATGCACCTTTTCTGACGTTAGAAACATGCTTTTGGGTGCGTTCTCCCGGAAGTTCAAAAAACAACCCGTGAAAATGCGCCAGCGCAGCCCAGACCGTCTCACCATTTAAAAAGCCATCTTCAAATACTTTTTGAAGCCCGCCATGGCTGGTATAGATATTTCGTAAAGATTGAACGAAATACACACAATCGTCGCCATTGAAAGTCCGGTGTACGAATTTTTTCAGGCGTTTTAACTCTGCCGGAGAAGCATGCAAAACAAAATTGTGCGGATCTTCATCCAGCAGTTGCATTAAATACAGTGCATTTTTTATGATTGCAGCCCGGTTTCCCCAGGCGATGGTTGCAGCCAGAAAACCGGCAATTTCAATATCTTCTTTTTTTGAAAACCTGTGCGGAACCTGGATCGGGTCTGTTTCGATGAACTCAGGACGGTAGAACTCTTCCACTTTTTCATCCAAAAAGGCCTTTAGCGTATCAAAATCCATGGTACTACTCAATCACTCCGTCTTTGATGTGAATAATGCGGTCGGAACGTTCCGCAAAATGATCGTCGTGGGTTACGATGATAAAAGTCTGGCCCAGTTCGTCGCGCAATTTGAACAACAGATCGTGCAACTCGTCGCGGTTACTCGAATCGAGGTTACCCGATGGTTCGTCGGCCATGATCACCGAAGGATCATTGATCAGCGCCCGCGCCATAGCTACCCGCTGTTTTTCGACGCCCGAAAGCTCTGATGGCTTGTGTTCCATTCTTTCAGACAGCCCCAGAAAATCGAGCAGTTCTTTGGCTTTTGCCTCTGTTTTCGCTTTGGGTTCTTTGGCAATAAAAGCCGGAATACACACGTTTTCCAGCGCAGTAAATTCGGGCAACAAATGGTGAAACTGAAAAACAAATCCAATTTCCCTGTTTCGGAAAGCAGCCAGTTGTTTTTCCGACATGGCCGATATTTTCTTGTCTCCAAAATAAATATCACCGCTGTCGGGTTTGCTCAATGTTCCGAGTATCTGCAACAAAGTAGTTTTACCTGCGCCACTGGCTCCTACGATTGAATAGATTTTTCTCTCGGGAATTTCCAGGTCGATACCTTTCAAAACCTTTAAGTTCCCAAACGACTTGTGTATGTTCTCAGCCTTTATCAAAACAATGATTTTTAAAGTTTCATTATTTCATAAACAACGTAAGCCAGGTAAGCAGCCACCAAAATAAAGCCGGTAAGTTTTCCTACCTTCCAGCGCCGAACCAATAAAAGCCCGACCAGCAGAACTACCGAACCCAACAAAATAAGTACGGAAGTTACAATATCTCCACCTGCATCCACAGTGCCTCCTGAAAGCGACATCACAATCAGGAAGGGTAAACCCAGTCCTACCAGAATATCAAAAATATTGGAACCTATTGCATTGCTAACAGCCATGTCTCCCCTCCCCTGTTTGGCCACAATAATCGATGAAAACAAGTCGGGTATTGATGTTCCCACTGCAAGCACGGTCAGTGCAATAATGGCCTCCGGAATGTTCATCAGGTGAGCCGTTTTTACCGCAGCCTCCACCAGAACATAACTAAGCGCCGCAATCAAAACAATGGAAAAGAAGAAAACGAGGTAATACCTTTCAGCTTTGGGAAAAATAAAACGTAGAAACTGATCCAGCGGTTTTGTAATCTTATTGTGTTCTCCGTGTGCTTCTTCCACTTCCTCTTCAAACTCCACATCGTTGTAAGGCAAAATACGCCGCCAGTAAACCACTGCCACCACATAGACCACGTACAATCCCAAAAAGGCAATGGATTCCGTTAGTGTGAAATGACCATCCCAAATAAATACCACCAGCATGATTACCGTGAGGGTATAAAAGAGGATGTCGCGGAACATGGGCTTCCAGTTTAATTTGCTGCTTTTTACCAAAGCTGCCGCCCCCACAATCACCAGAAGGTTAAAAATCGCGCTTCCCACAATGCTTCCGATACCAATTACCTGGTGTTCACCCGGTTTAAGTACCGCAAACAAAGCCACAAAAAGCTCCGGGGCACTCGATCCAACGGCCATTAAAGTTGCCCCCGCCGCATCGCTTGAGAGACGAAGGTCCCGCGAAATTTTATCGAGTGAAGCAACAAAGAATAGATCCACAATCCGCGCCAACAATACAAAGCTGAGCAGCAAAATAAATATGTACAATGCTATTGCCAAGAAGGTGTATTTTAAAGTAATTAATCCTCGAAGTTTTTCTGAATTCCGCTATTGATCTCCGAGGTTTCCTTCTTTACTGTTGAAGTGACATCGTTGATATCCCTTTTTATATCTGAGGTGTTGGCGTCGAGTTCACGCTTTATTTCGTTGGTAGCCTTTTTGAATTCACGCATTCCTTTTCCAAGCGTTTTGGCGATATCAGGAATAGCTTTTGACCCAAAAAACAGCAAAGCCAGCACCATTACCAAAACCAACTCACCTCCGCTTATGAATAAAAGACAACTCATTCTTCTAAATTTTGATCACAAATATACAAAAAGTT